>NZ_JBBHKR010000064.1:0-217463 GCF_037389425.1 Stygiolobus sp. CP850M | reverse complement strand
TTTACCGCCCACTAGACCCGGTTCACCTATATCTAGCATTCTTATGGCTTTCTGTAAAGTTTCCTCAAACGACCTCCCTATGCTCATTACTTCTCCTACACTTTTCATCTCTGACGCCAGAAATTGTTCCACGTTCTCGAACTTATCCAAATCCCATCTGGGTATCTTTATTACTAGGTAATCCAAACTGGGCTCAAAACAAGCACAAGTAGACCCGGATACTTTGTTAAGAACCTCGTATAGGTCGTATCCCAATGCTAGTTTAGCTGAGACATAAGCTAACGGGTATCCGGTAGCTTTGCTTGCTAAGGCACTTGACCTTGACATTCTTGGATTTGTTTCAATTACATAATAATTATAACCTTTAGGATCAAGGGCAAATTGTACGTTACACTCTCCTACTAGATCTATGGACTTAGCTACGTCTATTGCCATGCTTCTCATATCTTGGAACTCTTTGTTGTCTAACGTCTGACAAGGGGCAATTACCGTAGATTCTCCAGTGTGAACACCCATTGGATCAAGGTTCTCTATACAAGCTATTACGGCTGAGTTACCGTGTTTATCCCTCATGACCTCGTATTCTAGCTCTATCCAGTGATGGAGGTATTTCTCGATTAAGACTTCGTGAATGTAACTTTGACTTAACGCTCTACCTATATCTCTTTTTAAATCCTCTTCATTCCATGCTACTGTTGAACCTCTACCTCCTAAATTGAAGCTAACTCTTACCATTACTGGATAACCTATTTGTCGAGCCTTTTCGAGTGCCTCTTCTTCACTTCTAGCTGAAAGACTTGGAGGAACCGGTATCCCTACCTCTATCATTGTTTCCCTGAACTTTTCTCTACTTAGAGCCCTCTCAATTCCTTCGATGGGAGTTCCAAGTACTTTAACACCGTATTTATGAAGAACTCCTTTCTTATAGAGGTCTACACCAACGTTGAGAGCAGTCTGTCCTCCAAAGCCTATCATTATAGCATCAGGTCTTTCCTTCTCAATTACTTTTTCTACAGCCCACCACGTCACCGGTAACAAGTAAAGCTTGTCTGCGAACTTATAGCTCGTTTGGACTGTTGCTACGTTGGAATTTATAAGGATTGTAGTTATTCCTTCCTCTTTCAATGCCTTTAACGCCTGACTGCCTGAGTAGTCAAACTCTGCCGCTTCCGCTATTTTAATAGGACCTGAACCTACTACTAGGACTTTCTTTAGGGACTCATGCATTTTTAACCACCATTTTCTTGAATTTATCAAATACCCACGTTACATCCCAAGGTCCAGGTCTAGCTTCGGGGTGGAATTGGGTAGTGATTATGGGTAATTTCTCGTGAATCCAACCTTCAACTGTGCCGTCATCTGGGTTATAGAACCAGAGTTTTGTATTAGGAGGTAAATCCTCTTTTGACAATATGCCATATCCGTGGTTGTGGGTTGTAATATAACATCTATTTGACGTAGTATCTATAACAGGTTTGTTCACTGCCCTATGACCGAACTTCATTTTCTTAACTTTTCCGCCTAGGGCTATAGTGGCTATCTGATGACCAAGACATATACCTAATATAGGAAGTTTGTATTCTGTTACTTCTCTGAAATTTTGGGCTAAGTCTTTAAGTAAATTCGGATTACCTGGCCCGTTCCCGAACACTATTCCCTTAGGGTCAAAGTCCATTATTTTATTAACGGAATAATTACAAGGAACTCTTACAATGGTAAAACCTCTCTGATATAGCTGGTACAATATACCATGTTTTATGCCGCAATCAACTAACACTATAGTCTCTTCCGAATTCCCTTGGTGTATAATAGGGGCTTTAGGTGAAGTATATTGTGCAAAGTCTATTTCATCGTACTTTTTCTCAAGGTACTTTTTAACGTTGACATCATCAAAGTCGATCCCAGAAGCTAATACGCCCATCATTACACCAAACGACCTCACTTTCTTCACTATAGCTCTAGTATCAACATCTTGTAACCCTGGTACTCCTTCTTTTTTTAACCACGAATCCAAGGTCATTGCTGAGTTCCATTTGAAAGGTTCCGTATGCTCCGCAATTACCACACCTTCTACCTGAATTACTTCAGACTCAAAATTGGTCAAAATACCATTTATGGTTCGTTTCTCTGGAATTCCGTAATTTCCTATTAACGGATGCGTAAAGACTAGAATTTGCCCTCTGTAGGAAGGATCTGTGAGACTGTCTGGATAACCATTCATAGCTGTAGTGAAAACTATTTCCCCAGCTCTGATTCCCTTAGCTCCGAATCCTTTCCCTTTAATTAGTGTTCCATCCTCTAGGTATAGAAAACCTATTTCTTCATTGTAAAATGTCATCTTCTATCACCTTTAATTCCGAAATTTTATCTATAAATTGTAATTTGTATTCTCTGAAATTGTTCCATTTTTGCTCTATGTTCTCTTTTTTCAACTCTATCTCTGTTTTTATTAATTCTGGATTTGGAGAACCTATTACAGCCTTTTTTTCTATAGAACTTTTTAATGAAATTTCGGACTGAAAAGTGCCCGCTCTAATCTTGTTAGCAACCTCCATATAAGCTTTTCTGTAAGGTACTCCAGTAAGAGCTAAGTCCTCCGCTACATCTGTCGCCGTAATACTTTTATCGTCAAATTTCCCTGTAACTTCCATTTTCTCTAAAACGTCTTTAATGACGTAGATACTCGGAATCACGTGCTTTACGCACTCCCAATAGTGTCTGTTAAGTTCTTGTAAGTCCAAATTGTATCCTGAAGGTAAGGCTTTATATATTGTAACAAGTGAGGAAAGATGTCCGAAACACTCCCCAGCCTTCGTCCTCAGAATTTCCATGGTTACTGCGTTCCTCTTCTGGGGCATTAGGCTACTGGTGCTTACATGAGAATCTGGTAATTTTATTATTCCAACAAAGGAGGAGGAGAGTAATATTAAGTCCTCTGCGATTCTGCTAAATATCAACATTAACAGAGTCAAAGACGAGATTGCAGAGATTAAATCGAGCCTCGAGGCGGTAGCTGATATAGTGTTATAAACTAGACCTTCAAAACCTAGCATTTCAGCCTCTCTTTTTCTATTGAGTTTCACATTAGTACCAACTATTGCACCACTTCCTAAGGGACTTCTGTTAACAAGTCTTAACGAGGTAAAAAGTTGATCCCAAACAGAGTCCAACTCCTCATCTACGTAAAGCAAATAGTGGGCTAGAGAAGTGGGTTGAGCCGGTTGAAAGTGAGTGTAAACTGGGATAATTACCTCAGTAGTTTTCTCAGCTCTTTCTAAAATAGAGATACGAAGCGAGTACAACGCCTCAAAAACGTTTACCAAGTAGTCCCTCATTTTAAGCCTTAATGCCGTGGATACATGATCGTTTCTACTTCTTCCTAAGCCAACCCAACCCCCTTCCTCACCTACTAATTTTATTATATAGTCTTCTATTGCTTCGTGAATATCTTCGTAGTTTCCCGTGTACTCCCTAAAGGAGCTTATTGCTTGAAGGATTTTCTTTGCCGTGTCCTTTTTAATATATCCAGAAAGGTAAAGCTCAATTACATGAGCCTTCATTACCGTCTTTACTTCTTCTATTATCTCTCTGTCACTCTCGTTAGAGGAGGTATAAGAAACAACGAAGTCCTTATCCGTCCCCCACTTTCTATATAACACGTTAATCACTCCTTACTTCTCTCGTGAGAAGTGAATGCATACCGAATATCTCAATGAAACCTCTTGCCATCTCATCCGTGGGGTACCATCCTTTATTATAACTTGCTACCTTCTCTGAGAATGGCGAATATTTAGGCTTCCTTCCGAGTATCCTCATTCCATTACCATCAATCTCTACTTGGACTTCACCCGTAATCCACTTGTTCAAGTTATCTCCAGCTAACTCTAGGGTTTCCCTCAGAGGCTCGTACCATAGACCTTGATATACCAGGTCCGACCATTGAGAGTCGATTAACTTCTTAAATCTCAGCTCTAGGGGAGAGTATGTTGACTTCTCTAAGTCTTTATGTGAGTATATTAACACTAATGCGGCTGGAGCTTCGTAAACTTCTCTAGACTTAAAGCCTACAACCCTATTCTCGAGATGTTCAATCCTCCCGAAGCCTCTTGAACCTGCTAGTTCATTAAGTACTTGAACTAGTTTTACGAAATCCATTTTCTCGTTATTAACTGATACCGGTACACCTTTGTCGAACTCAATAACGAGTTTCAGCTTTTCGTTAGTTTTTCTTTTCGTCCATTCAAAAGCATCTTCAGGTACTTCTACGGATGGGTCTGAAATTATATCTCCTTCTATACTTCTCCCCCACAAGTTTTCATCGATACTGTATTTACTACTCTCTGATTTAACCGGAATTCCCTTCTCTTTAGCGTACTGTAATTCAGTCTCCCTCGTCATTTTCCATATCCTTGCAGGAGCAATAATCTTGGCTTCGGGATAAAGGGCTTTAACTGCTAAATCAAACCTAACCTGATCGTTGCCCTTTGAAGTGGAACCGTGGGCTACAGCGTCTGCTCCTTCTTTTTTAGCTATCTCAACAACCTTTTGAGCGATGAGCGGTCTGGCTAGTGCTGTCGCTAAGGGGTAAACGTCCTCATAAAGTCCGTTCATCTTAACGGCATAAGAAAGAAACTTATCGGCGAACTCCTTTTTCGCGTCAATTGCATAGTGCTTCTCTGCCCCAGCTATATATGCTCTTTTTTCTATATCTTCAAAATTATCTTTTTGCCCTACATCTACTGTGACTGTTATAACGGTAGCGTTGAAGGTTTCCTTTAGCCATTTTATGGCAACTGTTGTGTCAAGACCTCCTGAGTATGCAAGGACTATTTTCATTTCCGTGTTTACAAAGAAAATTTAATATTTAAGATATGGTCATCATCAGAAAAACGAATTCTCTAGGTAGGGAATGTTGAAGGAGTCCTTTAGCCCTTCTTTTTGTGTACATAATAATCAAGTGCTTGCCTAAGAAAATCAGTTCTACTTTCTAATCCCAGTTCTTCAATGTACTTATCAATCTTTGAAACAATTTCCTCTCTAAGTCTAACACTTACAACTTTCTTCATAATCTCAATAAAAAATGGTCATACCATCTTATAAGAGTAATGACTAAAAAATATGCCATAAAAAGCGATTAATTAGACTAAAAAGTTTTAACTTACTGAAGTAAGTATTACGGCGTTCTTGGCTTTCTTGTATTCCTCTAGCCTTTCTGTCATAGTTTTAATGGTAGCTGTAAGTATATCTTTATGATATTTTCTAACATGTTCCTCAGCGTCTTCCTTAGGAACTGAGATGTCACATATAGTACACGTATAAAGTTCATCCTCTCCCTTTTTAATTATCGGTTTAATGTCCTTTGAGATTTCCTTAATAATCGGAATAATCTTCTTAGCCCTTGCTTCACTACCGCTCTTTTCAATAATCCTCTGAGCGTAACCCCTAAGCTGATGTTTTGATATCTGATATTCATAGGCAACTGACGCTGGACCTTCCCCCTTCACTAGGTATTTCTCTAGAGCATCTATTATGTAGTCACTACCTCCTAGTATTTTTAATGCTATATAATTAATTAGAGATTTTGTATCCATCTGTTTCATATATAGTCACTAGACACCTTTATTATCGCCAGAGTTTAAAAGGACTACTGTTACTTTTCATAGATTTAGAACTTGACCCTTATAAGTAGTTATTTTAATACCTTCTCCTTCTTCTACTTTTCCTAATTCCATTACTTTCTCTTTTCCTTCTAAAATCTTTATTATCTCCTCTACATTTTCCTTAGATACGAATAGAACCATGCCGACTCCCATATTGAATACTTTATGCATCTCTTCATGTGAAACTCCACTATTTTCTATAACTTTAAACACTTCAGGAGGATCTGGAAGTCGGATAGAAATGCGGTAATTTGTTATCCTCCTAAGTTTAGTGAAGGAACCGCCAGTGATATGTGCAGCAGCTTTAATTTTGTCTAAGACAGACAAAACAGAGTTTGAGTAAATCTTTGTAGGTTTTAATAGCTCATCAGCCCATTTTTCTAATCTAATTTTACCTTCGTCTATAAGTTTTCTCACTAAGGAGTATCCGTTAGAATGAATTCCGTTACTTGCAAGACCCAAAATTACGTCACCGGGCTTGACATCCTGACCGGTCTTGAGTTTATCTGCAACTCCCACCACGGAGCAAGACAAATCATAGCCAGTTATAACCCCAGGCATAATAGCGGTCTCACCGCCAACAATAATAGCTTGTGACTCCTCAGCTCCATGTTTTAGGCCTCTCACAACCTTCTCCACTACATCGTCCATAGGTTTCTCTAATGCTAGATAATCAACCAAAGCGATTGGCTTAGCCCCTACACAAGCAATATCATTAACGTTCATTGCTACACAATCTACGCCAGTAGGCTCAATAATCCCTGTCTTTAAGGCTAACAGTGTCTTAGTACCTACTCCGTCAACATGCATTACGATATACTTATCTCCTAATTTAACAGCTCCAGCGTAATGGCCTATTTTTATTGGAAGGTTAGAAGAAGAGAGGTAAGAGGAAATAAAAGAGTGGTAACTTCGTAACTTGTTCAAATCCACACCAGATTTAGAATATTCGCTCACCAAAGACCACCGTTAGGAGACCAATCCGCAGATATTCCCAGCATACCGTTCTTTTCCCTCGATTTGTAAGTATACCTCACTATCTCAGCCTTCTCCACTTGAGCTTCTAAAGTGTTCCCTATGTCGTGCCTATAAATCAGCTTCGTATCGGAACTAACCAGAGAGAAGCACTGATCTAATTTATTACTTGCATTGATAAAATCATCTATAACAACTATCTCTATCGCTCTTGAACCCTTGGTCACTAAGGACATCCCCTCTAAAGCTACAGAACCAAAGTAAACATTACAGCCCAATTCTCTCATCTTAGGTAGATCTAAGGAGATCTTGTGGCCCGAAGCCATTTTCTTGTCTAAAGGATAGCCTAAGGGAGCTACAGCCCTAACTATCGAAGGCTTCTCTTCAACCTCTAGCTTTGCTTTGCTCAAGTGCCTTGTAGCGGTTAACTCGAGGATCTCACCGAAATCAGATCTAATTCTAGGGATTATTGCTGAAGCCTCTGGGTCTCCTAGTCTCGAATAATACTCGATTATAGTTGGTCCCCACAGACCTGTCAACATCATCTGACCAGATAATACGCCTATATAGTCCATTCCGGTTTCCTTCCTTATGGCTTCTGCAGTTAGCTTTACTATCTCTAAAGATTTCTCGTACTCTTCCTCGTTTATGAATGGTAATAAGGAACCAGGTCCTGATATAGAGCCCATTCCACCCGTCTCTGGACCTATACCGTCTTCGTATGCATTCTTATAATCCTGAGCTAGAGGCAGAGGCAAGTATGAATATCCATCGGTTAATACGTGGAGGGTGTACTCAGGTCCGTCAACTTTCTCTTCAATGATAAGTTTAACATCATCCTTAACTAAACCTGCTATGTTATTTACACCCTTACTCAAGGCATTTCTCTTTTCCTCGCTCAGATAAGCTTGAAGATCCGCAACGACCTTCACTCCCTTTCCCCCTACTTGCTCCGACGGTTTTATTGCTATCGAGCCTCCAAATTCTAAGATAAATTTAGACGCTTCAGCGAGGTTATTAAACGCCTTAAACCTAAGCCTACCGGGGATGTTGTATTTCCACATTAACTGCCTCATCCATACTTTAGACTTCTCTATCATAGCCCCCTCTTTATTAGGACCAACTACCGGGATTCCTTCCTCTCTAAAAGCGTTTGCAACACCTTCAAAGAGTGGATCTTCCGGACCTATAACTCCAAAGTCCGGATTAACCTCCTTTATAACTCTCTTAACATCCTCAACGGATAGAATATCCCCAGTATAATACTTACCGCCAGTCTTTGCTACAACTTCTTTTATCCCTGGATTTACATAACTGGACATTGCATATACTTTATAACCTCTGTTGGATTTGCCCAGTGAATCTGCTAACGCGTTCTCCCTTGCTCCGTCTCCTATTAGAAGTACTTTCATGCTCTCACACCTCCTTGGGATAAGACTTAGTCATACATCCTACACATAAGGATCTATGACCAATGACCTTATACAAGCCTTCTAAGCTTAGCCAGTAAATGGAGTCTGCTCCTATTACTTTTGATATTTCCTCATCTGGCAGATTAGCAGCAATCAAGTCTTTTTCTTCAGGAACTTCCATTCCGTAAGGACAGTAAGAAATTAACTTAGGGCTACCAATCAGCACATGAACTTCTTTAGCTCCCAAAGATCTTAAGCTAAAGATGGTGTTCTTTAGGGTTCTTCCAGTCACCATTGAATCGTCAACAAGGATTACTCTCTTCCCCTTTACAGAAGCCTTTATTGGGTTAAGCTTTAGCTGAACTCCGATTACTTTAAGGAAGTCATCTGAGGCAAGCATAGTCCTTATAGGGCTACCAGTCCTCGTAAAGCCGAGAGTGAAAGGGATTCCAGTCTTTCTAGAATAACCAATCGCATAAGGAATTGCAGTGTCTGGAACTCCTATGACCACATCGGCATCTATCCTTTTTTCCTTGGCTAATTGCTCTCCTATTTTAACTCTAATGTCGTATATGTCTAACCCGAATACGTGGCTATCTATCCTGCTCTGGTATATTATATCAATCGAACAATACCTAGGTTTAGGATCTTTTATTCTAGAATATGATACATTATAAGTGTCTATGTAAACCATTTCGCCCGGCTGGATTTCTCTCTTGAACTCCCCTCCTATCACGGAAATTCCAGAGGTCTCTGAAGATAGTATTGCCAAATCAAAACCGAAACCCCCTATTTCCAAGGGTTTCACTCCGCTCTCGTCTCTGTAACCGATCATCCTGCCGTCCTTGGTAAGGAATATCATTGAAAAAACCCCTTTACTTGCTTGTAATCCTTTCTCTGGGTCTGTATAAACGCTTTTAAGCAAACCCTCTACATCTCTCACAACGCCGTCTATGACAGCAACACCGTAATCAGTCACTAAGGGATATCCTTGTTTAGTCCCATTATAAGCTACCCCGGCCCACCCTTCTAGACCTTTAACTTCTAGATCCTCCGGAGCCACGTTACTGGTAATGGTTGAAAAGCCCTTGTCGTTAAGAGTCGATATACCGCTGTAGGAATAACCCCTATGCTGGAGCCCTATTGAACCGTAGTATAAGAACTTACTTATGTTCCATATCTTATCAAATGCATATATACCTAATATACCTCCCATTTTTTCACCTCTTAAACACGGATTCCAGTTGGGACATATCGTACGAGAATTTAAGGGGATATACCCCAGAAAAACACGCGTGACATAAGTCTTTCCTACCTATCGCACTTATCATCTCCTCAATAGTGAGGTACTCTACACTATCTGCACCTATTTCACTTGCTATTTCTTTTTCCGTCTTGCCATAAGCTATTAGCTCACGTGATGTTGGAAAATCGATCCCCATATAGCAAGGATAACGTATTTTAGGGGAGCCGACTCTTACGTGAACTTCCCTTGCCCCGTTATCCCTCATCAATTTAACGATACGCTTCATCGTATTCCCTCTCACAATGGAGTCGTCGATCAACACAATCCTTTTGCCTTGAATGACGTCCTTAACTACCCCAAACTTATCCTCAAGAACGCTTTCCCTCTTATCTTGTGTAGGCATTATGAAAGACCTCTTAGCGATCATACTCCTTACTAATGCCAACTCTAAAGGAATCTTAGACTTTCTTGAATACCCTACGGCTATTGGGATAGAGGATTCCGGTACTGGAACAACTATGTCAGCATCCACGTAGTGTTTCTCGGCAAGAATTTCACCAAGCCTGACTCTTGCTGAGTAAACAGAAACTCCGTCAATCACAGAGTCAGATCTGGCGAAGTAAATGTACTCAAAGGAGCAGAAAGACACCAAGCTAGAAGCTATGATTTCGCTTTCGATATTTCCGTTCTTATCCACATAAACCATCTCCCCTGGTTTAACATCTCTTATTATACTCCCTCCTAATTGTCTGATGGCAGAGTCCTCAGACGCAATTACATAATTTTCTCCTATCTTACCTATAACTAGAGGCCTAAAGCCCTTGGGGTCTCTGAAGCCTATTAACTCTCCGTCTGAGGTTAATATAACTATAGAGTATGCACCGTCGGCAATGTCTGCAAGTTTCCTTATCCCCGCCTTAATATCCTCACTCTCACTTAATACCTTAAGTATGAATTCCGTATCCGTATTAGTGCCAAACTTGTAATAATTAGGAATAGTGCCGTTAAATGCTAAGGATATCTTTCCGTTGCTGAGGGGTTGTGCCTCGTCTATCGTCCCCTTTCCGGTGGTAGAATACCTTACATGACCTATGGACAAGCTAGAGGATTTAAGAAATATGGGATCTATCGCGTCCTCAACTAAACCCATGCCTTTTAAGGTCTTAATGCCTCCGTCGATATAGGAAATACCGGCAGATTCCTGACCCCTATGTTGTAATAGCTTGAGCACTTCGTATACAATAAACGTAGCTTTATTATCCTTACTCCACACTCCAACTACTCCGCAATGCTCCTTAATCATTCTCGATCACCTTATAGAGGTAATGATGATAATTTTCAACCTCCTGCGATAGATCTAAGGACTTTTCGTCAATCTTAAGCACATGTGATTCGGAATTGACTTTACCGATTATTGACGCTACGACCCCCTTCTTATTCCTGATGAACCATTCTGGGTCATCAGTTAACACCACGAATCTACCGCTGGATTCAGAGAAGAGTTTTACAAGCAAATCGTCTCCTGCATCAGTCTTTATCTGTCTGGTTTGAATCTCTAACCCAAAGTCCTTTATAAGGATAGGAAATAACGCTGTTACTAATCCTCCTCTACCCACATCTTTCGCGAACTTAACTTTACCCTCGTTTATCCCTTGGATGATCAACTCACTTGCTAATAGATCCTCGTTTAGCCTTACCTTAGGAACATCACCAAAACTACCATAAAGTTTAGTCAAGAAGGTACCGCGTAATTCGTTTCTCGTTAATCCAAGCATCACGACACTTAAACCATTCTCTACCGAGGGTCTAAGGAATTTGTTTTCAACTAGCCCAGCCATTACAACGAGCGGTGTAGGCTTTATCGGTTTACCCTCTTTGTTTTCATTGTGGAAAGAAACTTTACCGCCGACTACTGGTGTATTAAAGAACTTCGCAGCCTCTGCAATACCTCTTAAAGCTTCTACGAATGTGTAGTAAACCTCCGGCTTTCTGGGGTCACCGAATTGAAGGTGGTCTACAATCCCTATTCCTTTAGCTCCTACTGTGGCTAAGTTCCTATAAGTTTCTGCTACTATGTATTTACCGCACTCATAAGCGTCCTCTTCACATAAATCTGGATTCGCGTCTCCCTTCACAGCCAACAATTTCTGGTTCGGTAAGACTATTACTGACGCATCAGCTTCCCCCGGCTTTATTACTGTCGAGGTACCTACTTCGTAGTCGAACTGGGAGTAAGCCCATTCCTTACTTACGAAATCAGGATGAATCAGCATCTTTCTTATAGCTTCTTCTATGTTAATTTCTGGTCTCTCCCTAACTTGTTTTGTAGGTCTCTTTACATCCCACATGAAAAGGGATGGGGAAAGAAGTAAATCAGAAGGCAACTTTACGACGTCTTTACCCTTATACCGAAACCTAACTATACTGTCTTCTGTAAAGTAGCCTATTTCCGCGCATGGATATTCATAATACTCAAACTCTTTACATACTTCCTTCACCTTTTCTTCCTTTACAGCAAACAGCATTCTTTCCTGAGTCTCCGAGATGAGAATTTCTTCAGGAGTTAAATCAGAAACTCTTAACGGGACTTTGTCGAGATCTACTACGGCACCGAGCCCGTTAGCCATTTCGGTGACCCCGACCACTAGTCCTCCGCCTCCTAAATCCTTAATGGCGTCAACCTTATCTGCTACAGCCAGAGTAACGTCTAGTACTATCTTGCCCGCAAAGGGGTCAGCAATTTGAACAGCACCTATCTCATTCTCTCCGCTTAGCTTCCTAGACGCAAAAGATGCTCCTCCTAAACCGTCCAGGCCAGTAAGACCGACTATAACAATCCTGAGCCCAGGTTGTTTTGCTACACTGGGAACTATTTTATCCTTTCTTACGATACCTATACCTGCAACATCTACTAGAGGGTTATCATCGTAAGTTTCGTCAAAAGACAGTTCACCACCTACTACTGGAACGCCAATACTATTACCGTAAAATCCTATACCCTTAATAATGTTCTTCAGGAGCCATCTGTTCCTGTCTTTATTTAGGTTACCGACTCTAATCATATCCAATAAGGCTATAGGAACAGCACCCTTACTTATAATGTCCCTAATAATGCCCCCTACTCCGGTAGCAGCACCATTAAAGGGGTCAATTGCTGAAGGGTGATTGTGACTCTCCAGTTTTAATACGATTGCCCAGCCATCACCTACGTCCAATGCTCCAGCATCTTGCCAGTCCTCTATTCCCATCACTACTCTTTCCCCAGTACTCGGAAAGCTCCTCAGATAAACCTTAGACGACTTGTAAGAGCAATGCTCAGACCACAATGCGTCTATTGTAGCCCATTCAGCCTCAGTAGGTTCCCTGCCCAACTTTTTCCTTACTAGTTCCATCTCGTAAGCTGAAAGACTCAACCTCACCATTTTCTCAACCCCCTAAACAATAGTAACCCGTCCGTAACACCGTCAGGGGAAGTCAACTTGAAAGAAGCCCTCTCAGGATGGGGCATCATCCCAATTACATTTCCTTCCTCATTAGCTACAGAGGCTATATTAAAAAGAGAACCGTTAGGATTGTACTTCTCGTCCACAGTACCGTCTTGACCTGCATAATAGAGTACTGCAAGTCTTTTAGCCCTTTCCGGATCGGTGTGATAGTACCTTCCCTCAGCATGGGCTATGGGCATTTTAATGATATCTTTCTCGAAACCTTTAGTCAGGACAGTGTCTTTCCTTCCTACCTTCAAATAAACCCATTTGCTAATGAACCTCAAATTCAGGTTAGGCAACAAGGCACCTTCAAGCAATCCACTTTCTACTAAAATCTGGAAGCCGTTACAAATTCCTATGACGACTTTCCCCTCGTCAGCCATTTGCTTGACTTTTTTCATTGTCTCCGTGCTAGCCGCTATACTACCCGCCCTAAGATAATCACCGAAGCTAAACCCCCCTGGTAGAACTACAGCCTTATATTTATCGGGATCGAAATCCTTAAATTTCACTATTTCCGCATCAACTGAAGCCTCAAGAAGTGCTTTATAAACATCAACTTCACAAGTAGTTCCGGGGAACTTAATAATCGCCGTCTTCGTCCCTATTCACCCTTACAATTATCTTGTGGACTATAGGATTGTACAACCTACCTTCCTCTGCGATTCTCTTTACCGTCTTTTCAGCTTCTTCTGGACTGGAAGATTCAACGTTAAAAAGAATGTATTTGCCAGCTCTAGTACTATTTACGTTTTTACTGATCTTTTCTACGACATATTTCTGTATCGTTTCTCCTTCTGGATCTCTTATCCCATCCTTATTAAGTATTATTAGCTCAACCTTGTAGATCACTCATTTCCACCTCTTCACGACGTTATTCTCTTGAAGAACTCCTCGTAACTCCTCTTTACGGTCTCCAGATCGGCTCCTTTCCTATATAGATCCTTATCGAGAATTCTTAGAGTATCTTTTTCCCTGATTCTCATAGAGTCTAACGTAATTTCGTCTCCTATAATGAGCTTGTGACCAAGCCTCCCGAATTCTAGTTTAAAGTCATAAAGTAGTAGCCCCTTTTCGAGAAATAACTTATACAGCACGTTATTTACTTGCTTCATTACTTCCTCTACTTGTTCAGCCTCCTTTCTCGTAAACAGCTTAAAGTATTCCATGTGAGAGTAGTTAAGCAAAGGATCGTGCCTTTCATCGTCTTTTAGGAAGAACTCCACTATCGGAGGGTTGAACTTTTCGCCCTCTTTTATAGGAAGCCTTTTCACAATACTTCCGGTGGCTATATTCCTCAAGACGACCTCTACTGGAACCATGCTTAACTTTTTCACTATCATAGTCCTTTCATCATACATTCCTACATAGTGGGTCTCTATCCCCTTAGACTCTAGAAGTCTGAAGAGGAAAGCTGATGTCTGAGCGTTTAATACCCCTTTTCCCGGCATTTCATCCTTTCTAGCTCCGTCTCCGGCCGTTATGGAGTCCTTGAAGTAAAGAAGGTAATGATCTTTATCGTAATCATATACTATTTTCGTTTTACCTTCTGCGACCTTTGTAAAATCCATAATCGTGATTTACACACGCGGTATAAAAAACTATTGTAAATGAAGGAAGAATATTTACTTAACCAAGTAAAAGACAGTATTTTATTTTAAGCCTACAGCTAAATACTGGACATGAGCGAGATAACTATCGACGATTTCGCAAAGTTAGATTTAAGAGTAGGGATTGTAAAAAGCGCTGAGCATATAGAGGGGACAAAGCTCCTGAAACTCATGGTAGATTTGGGAACGGAAACTAGACAGATAATAAGCGGAATTGCAGAATTTTACAGACCAGAAGAATTAGTGGGGAAGAGAGTAATCTTAATTGCTAATTTGAAACCAAGAAAAATAAGGGGCTTTGAAAGTCAGGGAATGATCCTCGCTGCCGGATGTAAAGAAGATGAGGAGAAAGGAATAAAACCGAGAATTATAACAGTAGATGGGGAAGTACCCGCAGGAACAAAAGTATGTTGAACCCCTTCGAGAAAGTAAAAATACCTCCAGAAGTTGAGGACTTTATAAAGTCTTACCTAAACAAGATACCTTCTATTGGTGGGAACACTCCTAAAGACAGAGAATTAAGGAGAGTGAAATCGTTAGAGGATTCTTTATCGAGATACAGCGAATTTGTGAGCACGTTCCCAAAAGTGGATGAGCTCCACCCTTTCTATCAAGAAATGGTGAGAATAGTAGCTGGAGACGTCGATAAACTTAAGATGTGTTTAAGCGCAATTAACAGAGCAGTAATTCTGTCTAGAAAGATAACGAGACAGTATATGGGATTAATAAGGAAGAGCCAAGATGAAGAAGCAAATAAGCTTATGAGACAGTGTGTAGGAAGGATAAACTCGATTCTAAGGAAGAGAAGTGAATGTGTTAGCTGGACTATACAAGTGGCAAAATCATTGAGGAGATTCAAAGCAATAGATCCTTCATTACCTACAATTGTCATAGCTGGAGCCCCTAACGTGGGTAAGAGCACGTTAGTAGGGAAAATATCAAGTGCTAAACCGGAAGTCGCATCATATCCTTTTACTACTAAGGAAATACACGTAGGACACATAGACTTAGGGTTTTTTAAAGCCCAAGTTATAGATACACCAGGGATATTAGACAGACCTATGGCTAAAAGAAACAAGATCGAGTTACAAGCAATTAATGCGATCAAAAATCTGGATGGTATAATTCTTTTCATTTTCGATGTATCTAAAACCTCATTATACAGCGCGAAAGAACAGTTAGACTTGTACGAAGAGGTAAGAGAGTTAGGAAAGAAGGTAATACCCGTACTAAATAAGATCGATGATAAAGACGAAAAATTATACGAAGAGATAAAAACTAAAGTCAATCCTGAATTCGAGATTAGTGCTGAAAAAGGGGACGGCATAAATGAACTTTTAAATTACGTAATATCCTTGATGAAACATGAGATCGGAAATAAAGTACTGGATAAGTGAGATTTTTCAGTCCATTCAGGGAGAAGGAGAAGTAATTGGTACCCCCTCAAACTTTATCAGGCTTGCTGGTTGTCACTTAAGATGTATATGGTGTGATACGAAGTACTCTTGGTTTAAATATGAAGGAAAGGAAATGACACTGGATGACATTTTGTCTCAGCTAAACAGAAATTTACCGTTAACTACAATAACGGGGGGAGAACCGCTTCTCCAGAACATTATACCTCTTGTTACAGCGATTAAACTACAGCTAAAGCAGAAAGTCTTGATTGAAACCAGCGGAACTATTAGACCACCGAAAAAACTTGTGGAACTCGTGGACATCTTCTCTGTGTCACCTAAACTCAGTAACGCAGGTTACAAGTTTAACTATAATTTTATTGACGATAAATGGCCGACCTATTACAAATTCGTGATAGTCAACCCAGAAAAAGACCTCAAGGAAGTAGCTGAATTCGTCAGGAGGAATAACATAAACCCCGAAAAAGTCATCCTACAACCCGACGGTAGGGTGAATAATTATGAGGAATCCTTAAGGAGACTGGTCGATGCCGTAATGGAGTTCGGTCTCCCTTTTAGAGTTCTCCCTCAGCTCCATAGACTCATTAGATATAGATGACTCAACACTTTCCTTTAATTTCCTAAGTTTTTCCTTACCCTTACGTAATACCTCTAATGAAATGGATACTAACTCTTCCAGCTCTTTCTGGTCTAAAGAAGGTGAGAGGTAATGAACCATCTTTACTCCGGTTCTTAACTCGACCAGAACTCCTTTATTATTTGAGGTTAGAATACCACTGTGCTTGAACCCTGCACCTCTAGCTATCTTCAATAACTCCCACGCTTCTTCCTTATCTTTAGTATACACATGTAGGATTGGACCTTGCACGATCAACCAGAGCCTTCTAACATAACCCTTAGATATTGTGTCTTTTAAATCTTCCAAACTAAAGGTAATATGATTCTTATAAACTACAGTGGAATCTTTTCTCTCCCACGGTAAATACGAGTCTATAATGGAAACCCTACCGCTACAGCTACTCTGTGTATATGCCTTTTTCCTTTTAAAGAACACCTCTAATACTTCGAATATGTCTGGATCTAGGTACCCAATCTCCTTGTCTCTCAGAATTCTCTCCCATGCTTTCTTTTTATAATCTTCCCAGTTTTCCACGACACTTTTTACTCTTAATGACCTAAAAAGTATTAATGAATAAGGTAGTTGAAAAATTTCTAAGGGCTGAGGAATCCATCATTTTTCTTTCCACAGATGAAATCTCAATAAACGACCTATACGACGATATTCCTATAGGAGTCAGAGTAGTTGTTGTGAACAATAAGAACGGTAGAAAGAGAGTGATGGATTTAGGTTTACTAAGCTTCATCATGAAGAATTGTGAAAACGGAAGATATTTTGTTGAGAGATATTTAGACCTTACTAGATCTTTAGACGACATTCAAGAAGAGTTTAAAGTCTTTACGGAGCTGGAGTACCTTGCTCTTTGTCCCGATGATAAAATAAAGATGTTGGATAAGGACTTACAAAGCGTTTTGCAAAAGCTTAAAACCTATCTTACTAGGAGAATTAAGAAAAATAATGAATTATGATGTAGTGGTAATCGGCGGAGGGATAGGAGGTTTAACTGCGGCGATAAGAAGTTCGGAATTAGGTAAAAAAGTCGCTATAATTGAAAAAGATGAACTCGGGGGAGAGTGTTTAAACAGAGCTTGTATTCCGTCAAAGACCCTAATAGATGCCGTAAAGCTGGTTAGCAAAACTACAAAATCAAACTGGATTTCGGGAAAGGTAGAGATAGATTACGATAGACTTGGAGTATTCAAAAACGAAATAATAAAGAACGTCAAGAATTCTTTCACTTCAGTCCTCAAGAAGTATAACATCGACGTCATAAAAGGGCAAGCCAGTGTAAAAAGGGAAGGGGAAGTAGAGGTTAACGGAAAAGTGATAACCACAGATATGATGGTAATCGCGACGGGTTCAGAGCCTCTTTCTTTAGCAGACTTCCCACTAAACGGGAGGAATGTAGTAGATCCATGGACTGCAATGAACTTACCATCCTTACCTAATAATATAATTATAGTAGGTGGAGGAGTTGCTGGCGTGGAGTTAGCTACCTTGTTCAGGGCTATGAATAAGAACGTTACTATTATAGAGTTAATGCCAAGACTATTGCCCGTTCCAGGAATAGATATTGAAGTTGCAAATGAAGTAAAGAAAAGATTGGAAGAAAAAGGTGTTAAGATCTATCTTAACACCAAGTCAAAGATAGTAAAGAGTGATGATAAAGTTGTATTTACTGCACAAACGCCTTCATCTACAGAAGAAGTCAAGGGAGATTTAGCTGTTATTACTATAGGGAGGAAACCAGTAACTAACGGCATTGATCTAAAGGCTTTAAAAGTAGACAGTGACCAAAGAGGCTACATTAAGGTAGACAATAAGGCGAGGACTAGTAATCCAAAAGTTTACGCTGTAGGTGATGTAGCTGGAGTACCCCTCTCCGCAACAAAGGCATGGAGACAAGGAATTATTGCTGGAGATAATATAGGTGGTAAAAATACAGAAATGCCCAAATATATTCCGTCTTCAATTTTCGCAGATCTCGAAATAGGAGTAGTTGGGCAAACTGCTGAAGAGTTGAAGAAGTCTGGAATAGATGCTCGGGAGATAAAAGTCCTTATGAGGGAGATACCGAGAGCGTGGACACTTAATGAACCTGAGGGATTCCTGAAAGTTTACGTGGACTCTGAAGGAAAGATTCTAGGTGCTAATATGGTAGGTGAGGGGGCAACGGAAGTTATAAACACATTGGCTTTAGCTATGGAGTTATCCCTGAAGTTAAGTGATCTCTATAAAGTACAGTTCTCTCATCCTACTATTTCAGAAGTGATAACCGAGATCTCTCAACGCGGAATTTACGGAGAGATTTATTAATACTATAAACCCTTTTCTAATCCATAGTGAGTGATAAAGAGATCAGGCAAGTCAAAAAGCTTTTCAAATTTCTCTTTTTGTCCTCCAGAGGGGGAAATACTAGGCTTAAAATTGTGAAATTACTTGAGAGCTCTCCAATGAATGCCAACCAGATAGCTAAGCAACTCTCTATAGATTATAAAACCGTAACCCATCATCTCGAGGTCTTGATAGATAATCAAATAGTATATAGAGAAGGAGACGGTTATGGGGCATTATATAAGCTTACTTCTTTCTACCGCATGTATGTAAACGTTTTGAATGAGCTTCTTAAGGAGACTAAATCCTCTTAAATGTTTGGGCTCAAATGTGGTATTTGTGAGAAGGAAAAAGACGCTATCAGAGTTACTTGCAGACGTTAAAATCGCAATTAATAAGATCGATTTCTGGGTAAGTAGAATCGATAGTAGAGTTAAAAATTTGGAAAGGCTCTCCCTATCTAATGTAGGTAGGTTCCCCTATCTAAGTAGGGAATATATAAAAGAGGCAGATATAAACAAGAATATAATATCTAGGCTTATCCAGTTGAAAATCATTTTGGAAATCCTTGAGATTAGACTGGAGACTGTGTTAATTCTTGGAGAGGTTCGTGGTTATCTAGCTCCAGTAGTAGAAGCCGTAAAGGTACTTAAGAAGGAAATAGGTTCTTCAATTGAATTTTCTCCCATAATAGACGAGATTTTAGATTCATTAATACCGATTGAAACCACTGAAACCCCCTTTATACAGAATATAACGGAAGAAGCGAACAAAATACTCTCTGAGTCTGAAAGTATCGCTAAACAAGAGATAAATAAAAAATATAAAGTCCCCGAGGCAAGTATATAGTGAAAATAGACTATGATAAAGCCTATAGTGAGAAAAATACAATTAACTGGCGGTTCCACATATATAATATCCCTACCAAAAAATTGGGTGAAGGAACATTCCTTAAAACCTGGTGATGAGATAGAGATAAGGCAGGACAAACAACTACGATTAATACTTACCCCAAAAAACAGAGAGGGAGACGAGAAAAGAGAGAAAACTATAGGTCTCAACTGTAATAAACCTGATATCTCCTTTGTTATAAGAGAGATAATTGCATATTATATGGCAGGATATTCATTAGTTACAGTATCGTGTAACAGATTTACTGCAGACGATAGAGAGATGATAAAGGACGTAGTAAGAAAAAGGCTTCTTGGGGCTGAAGTTATTGACGAGAATGCTAGTAGTTTAATGATTCAATTTCTAGTTAATGAAAAGGATCTGTCTTTGACTAAGTCCATTAGTAGAGCATTCAACATCTCCTATAATATGTTGAGGGACTCGATGGATGCCTTGTGGGAAGGGGATGAGAAACTCAGTAAAGAAATCTCTGATAGAGATGATGACGTAGATAGGTTTTACTTTTACACTGTAAGACAACTTTCCTTGTCGGTTGAATACTCAGATATTCTCGAGAACGAAGGATATAACTTGACTCAGATAATAAATATATTCTCAGTTGTGAAATCTATAGAGAGGATTTCCGATCACTCAGTAAGGATATTACAACAACTTCAGACCTTGGAGAGACTTGAGGACAAAAGAGTATATGATCACGGTAAAACTACTGCAGACTTCTATAAGACTTCAGTAAACGCATTCTTCAACAAAGACGGGAATATAGCCCACGACGTAATTAAGAAAGAGTATGACTTGTTAAATTCTAATGCTCTTATAACCCAATCTATTCTCTCCTCTCAACTTGATCCCAAGAAAACAGGGTCTCTACTGATAATCATGGACTCCCTTAGAAGGGCTATAAGATATTCCATCGACATAGCGGAAGCAATAATAGATCTCCTTGCTAAACAATCCGAACCATTTGAAGAGCTAACTGATTAAACCTTGAGTTTTTATAACCGTTTAGAACTTCTTGCAGTGTTTTACTCTTTTTAGTTATCCTTGCCAGTTTCTCCAGCTCGTTCTTATCCTCTAACGTGTAAGCACCTTTTCTGAAAATCAGTAACAAACATTCGTCCGTGGTTACTCCCACCGCTAGGTAATTCTTTATAAATAGGTGAGAAGCTGTTTCGAGATCCCTATAGGAGAAAACGCAGACGTTAGGATGAGTATGAGTAGAGGCAATAGCTGAGGGATGGGGAATCACTACTCTATCCTCTTCTCCCTCTAACACGAGATAATTGCCGTCATCAAGAAGTATATTAATGAACTCTATTTCTGTCTCTCTCGTCTTTGAGGCGTAAGTACCCATTACTTTACTGATAAACTCTATGTAGACTTTAGCAAATTCCTCATATAAAGCAAAGTAACTGACTTTCCCTTTACCAATTTCGGTTCCTTTAACACCCCCTTGTGTGTATAATTTCTGAAAGTCCGTTGTAGGCTCTTCCCCCGTATCTTCATGTATTTCTTCGGCTTTGTAAATCAACTTTGCGATCTTTGCAAGTTTTAAACTTAAGTCATTATTTTCTATTTTCTGAAACTTCCTTGCACTCATTAACCCTTACCTCTTGCTTAGCAACTAATTCACGGGTAGTTTTAACAGGGTCAGTCGAGGAATATATACTTCTACCTACGATTTCATAATCGGCACCATTACATAACGCGTCTCCAAACAAAGCTCCCTGAACTCCCACACCTGGTGATATAATCAATTTTTCAGGGAAGTCATTCCTGACTACCTTAATCATTTCTGGTTTAGTAGCTCCGACCACAAATCCCTTAGGATTGACGTGTTTAGCAATATCCTTCAAATACGGGTAGAAAGAATCGTTCCAACCTTTATGAGACATAGAAAGAACCAAATATAGTCCCTTACCTTCCTTTGATAAAAAGAATGAGAGAGTGTCAAGAGCTCCTTCGAACCCTATAAAGGAATGAGAGATAAAGGAATCTGAAAAACTAGTCAGCCTACTGACTATCCCAACCATAGTAGAGTCAATATCGGCAAGTTTTAAATCAAAAATCACTTCTTCCCAACCCAACTTATAAACTTCCTTTAGGTACTCCAACCCTCCATCAAGCAAAGTGATATAGCTAAATTTCACCTTGGGAATATAGTCCCTGATACCTTTAAGTGTCTTAATTGGTAGGACTATATCCAAGGCTAGTATAGTTTTACTCAATATTATTCACCAAATACTCCTTTATAGCTTTCTTATCAGTGTCGTTTATTAAGTCCGAGGAAAGAAGGTAGTTTAGGATATCACTTATTTTATAGACTGAGATTAAATTTACATCTATATTTTTTAGCTTTTTAGAAGCACCTTCTTGCCTATCTACTATAGCGAGTGCATAATTAACTAATCCGCCGTTCTTCCTCACCTCATCAACGGCCCTTAATATAGACCCCCCAGTAGTTACCACGTCATCAACTATGATAACTTTTTTTCCTTGTACTTCCGCCTCAACCAAACGATCTGTACCATATCCCTTTTTCTCACTCCTTATATAACCTAAAGGTTTCTGAAGCTTGCATGCTAGAAATGATGCGAATGGAATCCCTCCAGTAGCTATTCCTATTATGATGTCGAAATCCAGACCTTTTATTATCTCAGTAGCTTTATTCACTACTTCGTTAAATATCTCTGGATAATTAGGTAGTCTCCTGAGGTCTAAATAATATGGACTGACTTTACCAGAGGTGAGTATAAAATTACCTATTAATAATAATCTTTTTTCAAGAATACTTTTAGCGAATTCCATCCCTTATCGGCTTTATACTTAATCGTAAAAGACTTTAAATAATCTTCCAACAAAGCTAAAACAAGGGCTTTTGTGAAAAGTATAATCTCTTCATATGACTTAACAAGAGAAGATGTAGAAGAGATCTTCAAGTTAGCTTCTAAGTTCGTGAAGGAACAAAAAGGTGATTCATTAAGAGGAAAAACCGTAGCTCTAGCCTTCTTCGAGCCTAGTACAAGGACTTACTTGAGCTTTAATAAGGCGGTTATAAACTTGGGAGGAAATGTAATCGGTTTCTCTGGAGCTGAAGGAACTTCAGTAACTAAGGGAGAAAACTTAGCAGATACAATCAGGATGTTAGATAATTACTCTGACGCAATAGTAATACGACACAAATTTGATGGTGCAGCGAAGCTTGCATCTGAGGTTACGGATAAACCGGTAATTAATGCAGGAGACGGTAAACATGAACACCCTACACAAACTCTAATAGACCTTTTCACCGTGTTTAACCACTTCGGAACAACCGATGGTCTAATTTACGGACTACTTGGCGACCTTAAATACGCTAGAACAGTAAATAGCTTCCTAAGAATGCTAACAAGATTTAAGCCAAAAAGCGTGTATTTAATCTCCCCTCCACAACTTAGACCGAGAAATGAATTCTTAGAAGAGTTGAATTATCCCTACAAAATTACCTCAAACGTCTACGATGTCATTGAGGATATAGACGTGCTCTACGTTACGAGAATACAAAAAGAGAGGTTCTTAGATGAACTTGAATACGAGAGGATCAAGGAGAGCTATATAGTAGACTTAAATTTAGTGAGTAAAATGAAGAAAGATAGTATCATTCTTCACCCATTGCCGAGAGTTAATGAGATCGACAGAAGAGTGGACAAGACAGCACATGCAAAGTATTTTGAACAAGCTTCCTACGGAGTGCCCGTCAGAATGGCTTTACTCGAAAAAATTTTAGGTGAGTAAAATGGAAGAACCTACAAAAAAAGAACTATTAGTAAGTAAAATTAAGAACGGAACGGTTATAGATCACATACCTGCTGGAAGAGCACTCGCAGTATTGAAAGTACTAAAGATAACGGGCTCGGAAGGATTAAGAGTAGCTATTGTACTTAACGTAGAAAGTAAAAGAATAGGAAAGAAGGATATAGTCAAGATCGAAGACAAGGAAGTAAGTGAAAACGAGGCCAACTTAATTACACTAATAGCTCCTACTGCCACGATTAACATCATAAGGGATTATGAGGTCGTTGAGAAAAAGCAGTTAAAAGTGCCTGAGGTAGTAAAGGGAATTCTGAGGTGTCCTAACCCTCACTGTATAACCAATAACGATATAGAGGCAACATCTGTTTTCAGGACTGTTAAAGTAAAACCGTTGAAAATGAGATGCGAGTATTGCGAGACAGAAATAGATGAAAACGACGTAATTAGACAGATACTGGGCAACCCTCAAACAAAACCGGTGTAACTAATGCTGTTTAATGAGTTGATATATAGCGATGTAATTTCTGTTTCTTATGACAAGATGTTTGAGATAAACAGAGTTTCGGTTAAATACCCTTTCAAACCTAGAGCCGGTCAATACATCAGCATAATTTTTCCAAAAGAATTAGAAATCCCTTTAACCGTAGGTGATTACGATGAGGAAAATAAAGTTTTGACGCTCTTTATTGAAAGTCAGAAACTCATCACCATGATTCAGGGTAAAAAGAAATTATTAATAAAGGGACCTCTCGGTAAGCCGATTAACTTTGGTAAGACCGGAAGTGTGCTAGGAATTATCAAAAACAAAAAGAATTATCTCGATTTAAGGTACGCGTTAAAAGTACTTAGCGAAAGTGGGTCTAAAGTCAACATATATTGCTTAGAAAAATGTGATGTCGGAGAATTCGAGACAGTAAAGAGCTTACAAGATAGTAAAGAATATGATTTAATCCTAGCATCCGTTCCTGAATCTGATGTAAAAACTCTCCCTTTAAATGCTCTGGTATACGTGAGATGGGTAAAAATGAACTGTAATTTGGGAGTCTGTGGTGAGTGTAATTATAACGGAATACTACCTTGTATTGAAGGACCCTTTGTGGAAGTGAGGGAACTTGTGGATCAGAGGTAAAACCTACTATTACGGGGAAATTACCGAGCTGTGTATAAACATAGATAGAAACATAAGAGAAATTAGAAAGAACTGTAAACCAGATATTGAGTTCAGACCCGACGAGCTTATTTTACCCAGCTCTGTTGATATTCACGTCCACGTTAGGGGGGCCAAGTTGTCATATAAGGAGACGGTAACATCTGCGACTAGTGAAGCTGTTTACGGTGGAGTCGGTACTGTATTTGACATGCCAAACACAATACCGCCAGTAAATACAAAAGAAAGAGTTATAGAAAGATTAAGGGAATTCGATCTATATGCTAGAACAAACTATGGAATATATAGCGGTGTTACAAAGGAATTTGAGGAGGTTGATAAAATACCTATAGCGGGGTATAAAATATTTCCTGAGGATCTAGAAAAAGAGGAAACTAAATTAATCCTTGAAAAGAGTAAAAAGCTTAAAATACTTCATCCTGAAATACCCCTTGCTCTAACGGTTGACAGAAGGCTCAGAGACAAGTGGATGGAACTTGCGTCGCTTTACATGGTAAATGGAAAGATACACATAACACATATAACTAATTTAGAGACGTTGAGGCTCGCAAAAAACTTAGGATTTTCGACTGATATAACACCACACCACATATTAGTAGAAGGAGAAAAGGATTGCCTAAGTAAGGTAAACCCCCCAATTAGGGATTATAAGACTAGACTGGAATTATTCCTTCTAGGATTACATGAGACGGATGCATTGGCAAGTGATCATGCGCCACATACCGAAAGGGAGAAGTCTCTGCCATTCGACCTATGCCCACCTGGAATAGCAACTGTATCTTTCACAACTCCGTTTATTTATACGTTAGTGTTTAAGGGACTCATGGAGTTAAATAGGGCTGTTAAATTACTAGCCGAGAACCCTGCTAAGATCACGGGTATTAAAGCTGGAGAGATAAAGGAGGGGTACTCAGCTACATTTACAATAATCAAAAGGGAGAGTTGGAGATACTCTACTAAATTCAGTAAAGTAACACAAACCCCTCTAGACCAGTTTCCTTTAGAAGCTAAGGTAACTAACGTTATTGTAGAAGGGAAGCTAGCATATGACGGAGAAACTGTATATCCTATTAGGGGAGTGAACATAATTGCTGAAAGTAGCAGGAATTGAATTTAAAGACCCTTTTATAATAAGCTCTGGCATAGTCCCTCTCGTGGATAAATTTATGAATAAAATTTGCGAAAAATATTCGCCTTCAGCAATAACGATGAAGACGCTAACATTAAACGCATTAGAGCCCCACAAACCTCCTACAGTGATTAAATTAAGTAATGGTTGTTACATGAATGCAATAGGTTTGGGTAACCCGGGGATAGACTCACTGGAGGGGTTTCAGGTTAAATCTGACTGTAATTTAATTCTAAGTATAGGGGGAAACAGTATAGGTGAAATAAAGAAAGTGGTAGAGAGATTCGAAGAGTTGAGAACTACTAACAAGGCTTTAAGAGAGAAAGTGAAAATGATAGAACTGAACCTAAGTAGCCCTAACAGAAAAGGTTACGGTGAATCAACCTCAAAATTTACACTGGACATCACTAAAGAAGTGAGCAGTGTAACTTCACTCCCCGTGTTCGTAAAATTAGGTCCTTGGGACAATACTGTAGAACTGGCAGGAAAAGCCCTTGAAGGGGGAGCTAAAGGAATTACCCTGATAAATACACTTAAGGGGTTAGCTTTAGATAGAGAGGAGTTTAAGCCTATCCTAAGCTACGGTACAGGTGGTATATCAGGGAAGTGCATACATCAGTTAGCTGTGAGGATTATCCATGACGTGTATAAGGAGTACGATACAGAAATAATCGGGATGGGAGGAGTATTTACGTGGGAAGATGCGTTAGAACTAATCGCTGTTGGAGCGAAGTTAGTGGGTTTAGGAACAGCGATTATCGACAGAGGTTACGAAGTAATTTTGGAGATACGTGAGGGTTTTAACACTTATTTAAAGGAGAAAGGATTAAAGATTGAAGAAGTGATTGGTATAGGTGTGAGAAAGTGAACAGAATACCTATGAAAGGAAGAGACATAGAATCACTACTGTATATGGGCAAGATACAATCGGTAGACGTTGAATATTGTGACGAGGCTAAAAAAGAGGCTAAGGTAATAGCTAAGCTGGTGACGGGAGAGGAGGTAGAGACTGAGTGCATCCCAGTTAGGGCAGCAGGCAAGATAAGTATTGTCATTAAACACTATCTCAAGATGGGCGTAGATAAATTAATAATTCAAGATATAGATATGAAAGAAGTAAGAAACGTAGATACTGAGGGTGGAGAGGAAAATGAAGTTCAGGATAGACAAGATTCCAAAGAATGAGGATGATATAGCTGAAATACAAAGAGAAGTAGAGCAAGAAGAACATCATCACCATCATCATGAACACGGAGAAGAGGACATCATAACACAATTACTTTATTCTTTGCAAAGTTTAGAAAGTAGAGTAAATGAACTCCAATTAGGTAATGAACAGTGTAAGAAGGAAATTTCTACTATCTACAAAGTGCTCAGTAAGTTGGTTTTAGCTTCTTTCACCGAAAATAAAGAGGAAAGAATTAAAATTCTCAGAGACGTGTTAAGCCTACTAGAATGACAGATATATTTTCACCAATACCAATAATTACAGTAAAATTGTTTGCAATTATAGACCCTTTTTCTGTACTACCGTACTTATTAGCGGTTTATGAAGAGGCTGCTAGAGAGGAGAAGATAACGTGGAAATTTGTTGTGAATAAAATAACAGTTGCTATTGGAGTACTTTTAGTTTTGTTTTCAATACTAGGGAAACCCTTACTTGATTTTCTTGGAATATCACCTCAAGCACTGGAAATTGCAGGTGGGATTCTTCTAGTTTACTTGGGTATCGATACTATGGGTGGTTTCCAACAACTCAGATTCGTGAAAAAGTTAGAGGAAGCTCTAATCACTCCAATAGCAACACCACTTCTAGTAGGCCCTGGAACTATGACAGCTTTAATTACGTTATCTGTATCTTATAATCCAGTAACATTAATTTTAAGTAGTATTGTAGTTACACTTTTAGTCTATTTCTCACTCCTTGTAGGACCAATACTAGTAAGAGTATTAGGTGAAACTGGAACAGTTGCTGCGGGCAGATTCACCGCTATAATCATAGCTGCCTTTGGAATACAATTAATACTAGCTGGTATATCTCAGCTCAAGTTTGTATGACAAATCCTTATTAAAATGAAAATTTTTTAACGGGTAGTCATTTAATAATCATGAACTTCATGTCTGATAGAAAACGGGTTGAGATAGACACAGTTGATAGGAAATTATTAATTGAGCTACTAAAAGACTCAAGAGTAAGTTTAAGAAAACTAGCGGAAGAAATGAATGTATCACCCGCGACTCTTCATAATAGATTATTCAGGCTTGTCCAAGAGGGCGTAATAAAAGGATTTACAGCATTGATTGACTATTCAAAATTAGGCTATTCACTTACAAGCATAATAATGGCTAAGGTAGATGGAAAACATTTAGTTGAATTTGAAAGAGAAATAGCCAATCTAGATAATGTTATCGCAGTCTACGATATTGTAGGAGAATACGACGTCGCAGTAATAGCGAAGTTCCGCAGTGTAGAAGATCTCGACAACTTTCTGAAGAGCTTATTAAAGAACCCTAAGGTGGAGAGAACTCACACGAGTATAGTTCTTAACGTAGTTAAAGAAGATCCTAGGATTAAAATTGTTTAAATCTATCCTTTTTTGATTGATTTATTATAAATAAACTATCCCTATTAATAAAGGGTTGTCCTAGGATCAGCCAAGATAGGCAAAAGCCTTTTATACATTTTCTAGGCTTTACTACAATATGTGGTGACCAGTTAATGCAGTTCTGTCCTAGATGTGGAGGAGTGCTAGTACCTACCAAGAAGGATGGCAAAGAGATACTAAAGTGCAATAAATGTGGTTACGAGAAGGAACTCAATGAAAAAGCGAAAAAAGAGTATAGTGTGAAAGAAAAAGCTGATAAAAGCAACAAAGTCCTTACTACCTCTTTGGTGAGTGATAAAGGAGAAAGAAGGCTAGAGGAAGAACAACTAGAGCAGGAGAGGGAAGAATATTATAAGGAAATAGGACTTGAACTGCTCAGGGAAGAATTTGAAGAAAGTGACGAATCTGAAGAGGAGTAAAGTACTAACTTAAAAACCTTCTAATCTTATCCGCATATTCTCTCATTTCATTTTCATCTTTATATCTGGTCCTATCCTCTATTGTGTCTATCTTAATACGGTCGCCTTTATATCTCGGAACCACGTGAAAGTGGATGTGAAACACTCTTTGTCCTGCTGCTTCATCATTATTTTGGACAACATTAATACCATCCGCACCCATCTTTTTTATTGCTGTAGCAACCTTTTTTACTACTACAATAACTTTTTTTAATTCATCATCTGGAATCTCGTATATGTTATCGTAATGCTTTTTACTTACCACGAGTGTATGTCCTTTATGAATCGGATTAATATCTAGAAAAGCTAGCACATAGTCGTCTTCATATACTTTTTGTGATTTAAGTTCACCTTTAATTATTTTACAAAATACGCAAGAATCCATTAAATCACCCGACATTAAAGTTAAAGCTTTAATCCCTATAAGTGTTAAATTAGAAATCATGAAGATATCATCCATCGAGGCAAAATATCTGGTAAAGATTGGTAGAAATGAATTGATTATACATCAAGCCAGAAATGAAAGAGGAGAAAAGATATATATATTCCAGACTTTAAAGAATATAAAATTGGGAGAAAGTGAAGAGTGGAATGAAGACTTAAATAATGTACAGACTATAGACTCAAGAGACAAATTGCCTGATGATTTGAAAAGGATCCTTAGAAACGTGCTTAAATGACTTTTAAAAACGTCTTTATAAATATAAACTTACAAAGACATAAAAGGTGAGTTTTTTGGAAGAGAAATTTGACTTCATAATAACAACTGATCGCTGTCTAATGACTAACCATCATGGCAAGGAATTTTTGGGCTTCTTAGGTACTGGACCTGCAATAGGAATTCCTGAGAAGGCGTGGAAGTGGTTAGCTTGCCCTAAAATGAAGACAGATGAATTAGGAAGACCGAAGGAAGCACCTTACGGAATGAGGAAAATAGAAGCAGCACTAATTGACGCAGGTTATAAGGCAGCCATTATTGACCCAGACCATATCGGAAAATACTTACCACATGCTAAGGCCTTAATGTTGTCTCATCACGATTATTTTGCTTTTGGCCCTCCATCTTCCACATGGTGGGGGATAACAAAGAAGGAGCCTGTCAATTACAAGAGTTTCCAAGAGCTAATTCATAAACCGGAAATTAAGCAGGCAAAACAAAGAGGTATGAAGATTATAGCCGGGGGACCGTCAGTATGGCAATGGCTTTGGAGAACAGACATGATCGAAGAAGTAGAAGTAGATACCTTAGTAGACGGAGAAGCTGATACTTACATTGTAAAAATTGCCGAAATGATAATGAATAACGAACCGTTACCGAAATACGTGTATATTGGCGCGGAGGAAGCCCCTTCAGTAGATCAAATTCCTGAAATAAAAGGTGCTAGTGTTAATGGACTAATTGAAATAATGAGAGGATGTGCGAGATCTTGCAGATTCTGCTCCGTGACGTTAAGACCAACAAGGTATTACCCACTAGAGAAAATTGAAAGAGAACTACAAGTAAACGTTAAGAATGGCGTAAGACACGGGGTAATACACAGTGATGATGTTTTGTTTTACGGTGCAGTAGGAATATATCCTAGACCTGAACCGCTTATAAAACTGCATAAACTAGTTAAGAAATATTATAAGAGCATAGCATGGAGTCACGCCAGCCTGGCAGCAATTCGTTACTCAGAAGAGAAGTACGGTCTTATCTCGAAGATAACAGAAATCGTATATGAAGACGGTCACCAGAACTACCTCGGTGTCGAAGTAGGGATTGAGACCGGATCCTCAAGACTTGCAAAAGAAATAATGCCCGCTAAATCCGCACCATATAAAGTAGATGAATATCCAGAGACTGTAGAAGAAGCATTTAAGATAATGCATGATCACAACATAATACCTGCCGGTACCATGATAGTAGGATTGCCTGAAGAAACTGAGGATGATGTCTATAAGACTATAGAACTAGTTGATAACCTGAGGTCCTACCGTAGTATATTAGTTCCGATGTTCTTCGTACCTATGGGTTACTTCAAGAATAAGGACTGGTTCACTAAGGTTAAACTAAATGAGGCACATATTGAATTATATAAGAAAGTGTTCTGGCACGATGTATATTGGGCTGAGGATATTTTAAATAAGTTCTACCTCAAGTCACCCGTATATATGCCGGTAAGATGGACATTAAAGCTGTTTCTTAGAATTGCGAAGAAGCAAATGAAAAAAGTTGAAGCCCAATTGGAAGGTTACTTAAGGAAATAATCACTCCTTTTTAGGATATATGTAGTCTTTTGGTGCTGCACCAAATACCTCTAGGTACTTTCTGAGCACTTTAGGAATCTCCACCACACCATCCTCTCTTTGGTTGTTTTCCAGAATTGCAGTAATAGTCCTTGTACTAGCAATTGCTGTACTATTTAAAGTGTGGACATATCCCTTCTTGTTTGTCTTATAATCTACATATCTTATTTTCATCCTAAACGCTTGCCAATCCAAACAATTGCTACAACTTACCATCTCCCTAAACTTCGCTTGTGCAGGCATCCATACCTCTAAATCATACTTCTTTGCTGCACATGCTCCCAAATCACCAGAGGCAATATTTATAATCCTATAAGGAAGCCCAAGTCCTTGGAATATTTGTTCAGCATTTGAGATTAATTCCTCGTGATATTTCCAACTCTCTTCAGGAAGAGAAAATATGAATTGTTCCACTTTATGAAACTGGTGAACTCTGAATATTCCTTTCAAGTCCTTATTAGCTGCTCCGGCTTCCTTTCTAAAAGCAGGGCTAATACCTACAAACTTTAAGGGTAGTTTCTCCTTAGGAATATCTTCTTTAAAGAATAGAGCTGCTATGGGGTGCTCTGCTGTGGCGATAAGATATAGATCCTCATTCTCTATCTTATAGATAGCGTCTCTAAAAGTATCTAAGTCTATAACACTCTTAATGACTTCACCCCTCAACATATAAGGTGGTAAAACTAGAGTATATCCCCTAGAGGTCATTATATCTATCGCGTAGTTCAAGAGAGCGATATCTAACCAGACTATATCGCTAAACAGATAGTAAAACCTCGACCCTGCTACCTCTCCAGCCTTTTTTGTATCCCCCAACTTAAGGACGTTTTCTAACATATCCGCATGTCCTACAGGTTTCCACTTTATTACCTCATAATCAGCCTTTAATCCCTTAACTTGCTTGAGAAATTCATCAACGTCTTTCTCATAAACCTTGAACTTCCCCCAAACTTTTATCGGTACGCTGTAATTTTCATCGGGACCAATGGGCACTGAATCGTCCACTACGTTAGGTAGCTCGGAAAGAATCTGATCTCTTTCTTCTTCAATTTTCTGTAATTCTTTCTCTTTATCCTCTAGTATTTTCAACAATTCTTTAGCCTTTTTTATAAGTTCTTGCTTCTGTTCTTTTGGCGCTCTAGGGATTTGAGAACTTATTACGTTATGCTCATGCCTAAGCCTTTCTACTTCTTGTAGTGTAGCTCTCCACTGTTTATCTAATTCAACAGCTTTATCAACTAACGAAACGTCTATGAATCTTCGGCTTATACTCTCTTTCAATTTTTCAGGATTCGTCCTGAGTAGTTCCAATATACTCCAAGACACAAGTAAGAAATGGGTGAAAAGATTTTATGCCTTCTGTTCTTGTTGTTGCGTATCTTCGGTAGGTAAGCCGTAAGTTTGTACCCACATTTCTACTATATCATAACCATATAATTTCTTGAACTTTTCTCTGCCTTCAGGTGTCATCTTTAGAGGCGACCATACCGTTTCTAAATCTATATCAACCTCCACAGATTTTGCAGGAACTGTCTCCTTTATCACTTGTTCCACAGTATAAATCAGGTCATCTACGACAGGGCACCCGGGTGCAGTTAAACCAAGTTTTATGTAAACGTCTCCTTCGTCTGAAATTTTCAACTCATATATTAGCCCTAAGTTGACTATGTCTACTGGGATTTCAGGATCATAAACTTGAGTCAAGGCTTCCATGATTTTCTTTTTCCACTCTTCTTTGTTGACTTCAACCATCTTTAACCCAGTTAAAATATGCTAAAACAAGTATTAACTCTTTGCGTTTAACTCTTTTTCTTTCTCTTTTTCTACGACTATATCGTTATAGGATCTGTAAAAACAAGTCTTATTCCCCGTATGGCAGACCGGTCCTATCGACCGCACCAACAAGACTATTGCGTCTCCGTCACAGTCTATCTTAAAGTCTTCTACAATCTGATAATGGCTGCTTGTCTCCCCTTTAAGCCACAACTTCTTTCTGCTCAGAGACCAAAAATAAGCGTAACCTTCGGTTAGAGTCCTAATCAAAGCTTCTCTATTCATATGTCCTACCATTAATACCTCTTTCGTTTCAACATCTTGGAGGACAGCTATTATTGTAGAATCTGTATGCCTGAACCAGAACTTTTCAGCTATTTTAGTAGCCTCCTCTAGGCTTAGCTTAATCACTTTTTCATCCACCTATATAGGTTACCTAAAAAGATCTTTCCAATTTTACTACTTTTTTCTGGGTGAAATTGTGTGCCTACAATGTTACCTGAACAAATAATAGCGGGGTAAGAAATTCCGTAAATGGTTGTAGCTCTAACGATACTTTCGTCTTCGGGGTATGCTACGTAACTGTGGACGTAATAAACGTACTGGTTGTTTAACCCCTCAGTGAGCGGACAAGTAAGGTCAGTTACAATTAACTTATCCCATCCTATATGTGGTAGTTTTAACTTATCCTTTCCGTTGTTTTCGATCTTATCTACTTTGCCCTTAAACCAACCTAACCCTTTGGTTAAACCGCCCTCAGTTCCTTCTTCGAACATTATCTGCATTCCTAAGCACACACCCAAAAAGTAAGTGCCTCGTTTTCTGAGGTCTTCTAATAGCTCTTTATGTGAACTCAGATAACTTGCAACTGCATTGAAAGAACCTACTCCAGGGAATACTATCAGGTCTTCGTTACCTTCGGGTTGAGAGTTTACCGAAACTTCAAAGCCTACCCTTTTCAACCCAGCTGAAATACTGAAAAGGTTACCCACACCGTAATTTATGACGGTGGCTTTCATTACTCTTTCATCCTCCTTTTTAACTCCTCATAAACATCCTCTGGTTTCACATTAGATACAGCCATTAAAACTAATAAATGATAAAGAAGGTCTGCAACCTCTTCTACAAGACGCTCCTTCGTTTCGGCTAAAGCTGCCACAATTACTTCGCTTGCCTCCTCACCAACCTTCTGAGCTATATAAGGCTTCCCTTTCTGGTACAATTTTACTGTGTAACTACCCTCTTTCTGCGATGAAATCCTGTCCTCAATTATCTCATATAACTTGTCTAATACCTCATTACCTGCCATATCTGGCACCTATACTCTTAGCATGAAATTCGAAACCTTCATACTTAGCTAAGATTATAGCGGACTGTATTAATTTGTCATCCGGCTTCTCAAGATTGGCGTACATAATGGGCTTTAAAAAATCATAAACAGTGACCCCTCCCCTAAATCTAGCCCATTGATTAGTAGGTAGAATATGATTAGGACCTGCGGCATAATCTATAACAGCCGGTGGAGTAGAGCCTAGACTTACCGCGCCTGAGTTAGAAACAATATCTAAATATCTCTTGGGGCTAGTGACATACAAAGAAAGATGTTCAGGAGATATCTCGTTAGCAATCTTTATAGCTTCCTCAACACTACTCACTTTAATGACGTAGTACACGTTCCTATCCCTTTCTAGTTCACGCTTTACTTCATCAACTATATTCTGGGAAATGGTTAGAAGGACTATAAAAGTCGATAATCCATGTTCGGCTTGGGCCCTCATATCTAGAATCAAGTCCTCAACCTTTGCTGTATCGTCCGCAATAATTACTAACTCGGTAGGGCCCTCAATTCCGTCTATTCCTACATCCCTACTCACTAAAAATTTCGCAGCTTGAACATATATGTTACCAGGACCTACAATTTTATCTACTTTCTTAACTGATTCCGTACCGTAAGCAAAAGCTGCTATCGCTTGTGCACCGCCTAATCTATAGAGCTTTTTCACGCCTAACTTCTTAGCGATATAGCATATCGCAGGGTCTATCTTAAACGGTGGAGTAGCTGCGTAAATCTCATTAACACCAGCTACCTTTGCAGGAATCCCTGCCATCAACAAAGTAGACGGGTAAGCCTTATTCCCGCCGGGTACGTATATGCCTACTTTCTCTATTGGTTTCCAGATTACACCAAACTCTACTCCCTTTGAGTTACCTCCAGCGTTATAGGGCTTAATAGTTTCATGAAATTCGACCAGCTGTTCGAATATGTAGTCTATAGCATCTTTAAGCTCTGGGGATATCCTTAACGCAAGTTCGTCTACCTTATCCTCTACTACAGAATCTAGCTTCACATGATCCAGCTTCTCCTCTAGCTCAAGTAATGCTTTGTCGCCTTTTTCCCTAACTAGCTTAATTATTTCCTCCACTGTGGGTATTGCTTTAGTGAAATCGTTAGGTCTGTTTTTAGGTAATTCACTCGAAATCATAATCTTACCTCCAACCCTTGGGACTTTAAATACATTTTAAGGTTTTGTATCCTTATTACTCCATCATGAAAAACTCCCGCAGCCAAAGCAGCGTCGGCTACTTTTAAGGCTTCCAAAAAATGAACCTCTTTACCAGCTCCTCCGCTCGCTATTACTGGAATATTAACCGCTTCTGAAACCATCTTAGTTAAGGTAATGTCATATCCCTCCCTAGTCCCGTCCCTATCTATACTCGTGAGAAGAATTTCACCAGCTCCTAAAGCTTCAACTTCTTTAGCCCATCGTATCGCGTTTAATCCCGTGTTATAACTCCCAGATTTGGTGAAGACTTTGTACTCATCATCTACTTTTTTAGCATCTATTGCAACTACTACTGCCTGAGAACCAAACTGTAGTGCGGCCTCGGTAATTAGTTTCTTATTCTCCACAGCTGCAGTGTTTATACTCACTTTATCAGCCCCGTTTCCAAGGATAGTTGATACGTCATCAATAGTCCTTATACCACCCCCTACAGTCAAGGGGATTGAAAGAACACTAGCTGTGTTCTTAACCACTTCTAACAAAGCCCTCCTACCTTCAATTGTAGCAGTAACATCTAGGAAAACTATCTCATCAGCTCCTTCATCTTCATATCTCGCTGCTAATTCCGTAGGATCCCCTTTGTCCTTTAAATCTAGGAAATTAACTCCTTTAACAACCCTACCTTTTTTTACATCTAAACAAGCGATAATACGTTTTGCCGTCATAAGCTCCCCTTCAGACTTAATACGTCTTGAGAGATAATTCTACTTGCCTCGTATAAAGACATACCTAAAGCCTTGAAAGATGCCTCAATAATATGGTGAGTGTTTGTACCCCTTAGTTGAATTACGTGTAGGTTTACTCCACAGTGATAAGAAAACGTTTGAAAGAAGTGGAAAACGTTCTCTATTGCTAATCCTCCAATTTCGCTTCGCTGAAGATTTAACTCTATATTACTTACTCCCCTTCCAGAGATATCCACTGCCACTAGGACTAACGCGTCGTCCATTGGAACTATCTCGTTAGCAAACCTCCTTATTCCCCTCTTATCACCTAAAGCCTCCTTGAACGCTTCTCCCAACGTTATAGCAACGTCCTCTACTACATGATGGTCATCATAACCTAGCTTGTCCTCGGCAATAACCGTGGAAGTCGAGTTCATGTAATATAGTAAAGTGGATAACATATGAGTAAAGAACTTGACTGGAGTTTGTACCCTGACTTCGCCTTTCTGATCAATATCTAATTCGATTTCTACCTTGGTCTCCTTTGTTTCTCTGACCTTTTTAACACTCCTATTATACAACTTTTACACCCCTAAGACTACCATTATAGAAGCTCATACCAATTATAGCATAATCGAAACCGAAAACCTTAAGCTTCATCAAATCCTCAATAGTGGATACTCCTCCTGCATATTCCTTAACTCCCTTGGTTATATTAACATATTTCTTTACGCTTTCATCTATCCCGCTCTTCGTGCCCTCTTTAGGAACGTAAGTAAATATAAAACCATAAACATCAAAAGATAGTATTTCCTCGACCTTTATCTTTCTCCTCTCTTTCCATCCTTTTATTAAAACGTCCCCTTGTTCATTGTAATCTATGGAGAGTAAAATCTTATCTTTACCCACTTCACTCCAAATTTTCTCGAAAGTTTCTCTATTCGCAACGGGTAAAGTAGATAGAACTATGAAAGAACATTCATTAGCTATTTTTTGGGCTTTGTCTAAGCTCCTTATTCCTCCTCCTACTTGTGTGTGTTCGAATCCAATTTCTTTACAAATCATCTTTATAATTTCCTCGTTGTTACCGACTCCCTCTGCCGCATCCAAATCGACTAAGTGCACTTTCTTATATCCCTCGCTGTATATTTGTTCAGCTATACGCAAAGGATCTCCCAGAATTAGCCCAGAGCCCCTCTGACCCTTAATTCTCTTTACGGCTTTACCTTCACTGATATCTATACTGGGAATGACCTCTAAACTCATTTTATCACCTTTTCTATGTCGACTATTACTATATCACGTGCACCGTTAGCCACTACCTTTCCGATTATCTCGGGAAGGGAGTCTTCATCTATCACCGTAATTACTTCCCATGCATCACTCTTAGCCAATTTAGATAAAGTAGGAGAAAGCATTGCGGGGAGAACGGAGAGCACTTTGTCCAGCTTTTCATCAGGTACGTTCATAAATACCATCTTCTTGTTTCTCGCAAATAAAGCACCTTTCATCAGGGTAAGTAGAAGGTTTATCCTTTCGGCTTCTTCACTTTTTATCCAATCTTTATTTCCTATTACCACAGCCCTACTTTCCATAACAGTGTCTATTGCCTTCAGACCATGGAGTTTCAAAGTAGTCCCGGTGCTCATTACATCGATTATCGCATCGGCAGCCCCTAAAGAGGGCATTACCTCAGCTGCCCCACTTATCTTAACTAATTTAGCTTTTATCCCCTTTTGAGCTAAGTAGTTTCTAGAAATATTAAAATACTTCGTCGCTATTCTGATTTCCCCTCTAATCTCCTCTGGAGAATTAATACCCCAAGATACTGGCACGGCGAGAACTATTTTAGCCTTACCGAAGTCCAGATGTACTAACTCCTCAACGTCTACACCTGATTCCAAGACGTAATCAAAACCGGTTATACCTAATTCCGCAGCTCCCGCTTCAACTATATTAGGAATGTCCTCCGTCCTGACCATAACTAGCTGTACTCCTTCCCAGTTAGTCGGTACTATTAATGCTCTCTCGTCACTAGCTAGGGGCTTAATACCCACACTGTTTAGGAACTGTAAGACAGGTTGTTGTAGCCTACCCTTGTTTGGTATTGCTATTTTCAAGGATCTCACCCAAGGTTTTTACAAGTAGTTCACACTGTTCTTTTGTTCCAATTGATATTCTATAATAGCCAGAAATCAAATTCCTTATAGCAATGGATTTAGCCATAAGTGGGGTAAATAAATCCCTATTATCTTTTACGAAAATAAAATTAGTGTAGGAGTTAAACACTTTTAACCCGAGCCCCCTTAACTCTTTGATTAAATACTCTTTGTTGGTGTTTATCTTGTTAACGACTTCCTTTACATAAGAAGGATCCTCTAATGCCTTAATCCCAGCGATTAGACCGGGTAGTGAGACGTCGAAAGGCGTCGAAGTCTTCTTTAGTGCTTTCACTACTTCTTCATTTCCTATTAAATAACCTACTCTAAGAGATGCCATGGAAAAAGCTTTACTTAAAGTCCTAACTATTAACACATTCGGATAGTCGTAGATCATCCTTGCAAAAGTCTTCCCGTAGAATTCGTAATACGCTTCATCAATAACTATAAACCCTCTAACATTTGTAGCGAGCTCCTTAACCAACTCCTCATCTAACATCGGTGAGCCCGTGGGGTTATTCGGATTATCAATTATTACAAGTCTTGCAGCTTTACTCTCGCTTAACAGTCTCTCCCTATCTTCATACCACCATTCTTCACCTTCAATAAGTTTAATCTTCACGTGGTTGAGTCCTCTTACTGACGAGTAAACCTTGTACATGCTATATGCAGGGTAATTAGTTACAACTTTGTCTCCAACTTGGGCTAAATTGTAAAATATTGACCTCAAAGCCCCGTCTCCACCTGGAGTAGGAAAGATGTTTTCTGGCTCTACTTTATTATAGTCAGCTGCTAAGGCTGAAAACCTCTCAGATAATTCTGGGTGCTGGTATCGATTAGCGTAAGGTAAATACTTCTGTATAGCTTCTAATATGTGCGGAGGGGGTGAATAAGGAGACTCGTTTAAGTGAAGCCTTATCCCATCCTTTATATCATCAAAATTATATTCTTCTGACTCCAGTAGCCAAGGATATATAAGTTCTTTCACGGTTGGTGCAATAGGAAACCCTACATATATCACTCTGTTGTAAAAATAAGCTTTACTCTGTCATGATAAAAGGACAACCTTAATTTTACCGTTTCCACTTTTCCGTTTATATGGATATAATCGAAAGAATTCTTCAGAAACCAAGGTTAATTAAGAGTTATTACTACGGGGTTAATTTGGTAATAGTAATTAACGCCGCTGAAAAGTTGTACGCTGAGGGGAAAAAGCCTTGTATAATCAACTTTGACAAAATTAAGTGGGAGTTTTACCCATACGAGATCAAATTCAAGATGTTTTGTGATAATGACTCAGAAAACTTGGTCTTTGAGGCGGAAAAAGTCAGTGAAATACCGCTGAAGTTCAGACTCGTTACGTCTGCTAAGGTCTTTAACATTAATTGTGACATAGCGACCGTAGAAAGGATCGGAAATAACTTATATAAAATATTATTAGATGGAGAAGTCCTCACTTTCCAAGTTAAAGAGGGCAAGTTAACCGAGAGAGCTATGAACAGAATCGATGAGGAAATCCTAAACCTTTTAAACGAAAATGGAGGAACCATGACCGTAAAAGAATTAGTAGATATTATCTCGTTTAAGCTGAGGGTTAGTAAAGATTACGTCAGAAACGAACTCGCATTCCTAAAAACTTCCGGAAAAGTTGAGATAGAAAAAAGTACAGTTAAACTTATTGGATAAATATAGCTGGTTTTAACGGTAATGCGTCTTTCTTATACTTGCTTTTGTCCATTTCTTTAACGCTCCTTATCTCGATCTCTTTACCGCCAAGTTTGTACTTAAGGTAATTAGCGCCTTCTCTTAGTATTTCTTCTTCGTTAAAGTCGTGTCCAAGAACAAGTTTACGCATCTTATCATCTAAACTTCTTGCTTCCTCGAATATTTTTTGGTACAACTTAGCGTCGAATTTCTCTTGAGTCTTATTCTTCTCTATAAACTCTTTCATACTTCCTCCTCTTGATACTACTTCTAATGCACTTCTTAATAATGAAAGTTCGTGAGGCGTTGCCACGAATATACGAACAACTTTTGGAGTTCCTTTATACACGTTTAATATCGACTGAATATCTTCAAGGACTTTCTTATGATATTCATGAATTAAGTCGACTAACATATCTACTGAAGTCTCGGGTATCTCAGGCCATTTCTCTACACTGACGAAAGTCTCATGCCCCAACTTGTGCCATACTTCTTCAGCAAAGTGAGGAGCGAAGGGCGAAATCATCTTGATCCATACTTCCAGAATCTCCTTTACTAATTTTCCATTAGGTTCCTTCCCTTCAGCCCTTACCATTTCCGTATACTCGTTCAGATAAGAAGAGAAGTTATAGAGCAGTTCATTTAGGGCATTTCTCAGGTCTAAGTTCTCAAGATATTTAGTAACGTTTATCACCATCTGGTTGAACTTATTCTTTATCCACTTCTCTGGAAAGCTTTCTTCACTTCCCTTGAACTCATCTACTTTCTCAATTAAATCGTAATAGTTCCTTAACGCGTCTGCTACTGATTTAGCATAGCTATCACTGAAGTTCACGTCGGAGCCCATATCGGCAGTAGAGGTTAGAGTAATCCTAACAACATCTGCTCCGTACATTCTTATAGCTTTTCTCAGAGGAATAATGTTTCGTAATGATTTACTCATCTTTTTACCTTCTAGAAGAACGAACCCGTTTACAGCGATAGCTTTAGGCCATAATTCTTCTGGGAATATTGCAGCGTGGTTGAAGATGAAGAAAGATAAATGATTAGGTATTAAGTCCTTACCACTGTGCCTTACGTCTAACGGGTACCAATACGTAAATTCTTTTCTCATTTCCTCTATTACTTCTTTCGGAATTCCAGTAGAATTCGAAATAGAGAAAGGGTCACCTTGCCCTAACATTACATAGTCCCAAAAGTCCAAAGTCAGTTGTGAAGGCTTAAGCCCGTACTTCTTTATAAGGTGAGCGACTGTATAATAGGCCATATAAATGGTTGAATCACTTAAGCTCTCAATGATCCACTTCTTATCCCAAGGTAAGGGAGTTCCCAATCCCCTTGTCCTTGCACAAGCCCTTTTCTGTAACCAGTCCGCTACAAACTCAAAGTCTTTACGGGCCTCAGGAGGTATGAAAGTCATGTTAGATATTAATTTCTTAGCTAGGGCTTTCCACTGCAGGTTGCCATAATCTAAGAACCACTGGTCTTTTAGAATCTTTACTACGACCTCGTTACCGCACCTACAATAGACCGGTCTATTCATTATCTCATAAATTTTCCTTCCTAGTTTCTTCTCTATCAGGAACTCAGTTATCTTCAGCCTCGCGTCTGGTACACTTAAACCCACTAATCCCTTAACACTCTCTCTGAATTCAGGTCTAGCCAACTCAACGATATTCTCTTTCATTCTACCCTTATTATATTCCGTTCTATACACTTGTTCCGTTAGTTTTTCTAAGTCCTCCTTGCCTTTGGGATTAGTCTTATCCACTACTTCTTTAGCTAACGCATCCCCTTGTCCTTCAACCGTAATTATAGATATTACGGGCATGTCCTGCTTAATCTTTTTGAGGTAGTAGTAGTCAAAAGGTGCATGAGCTGGGACACTCATTACTACTCCAGTGCCGGTCATCGGATCTACGAAGTCCGCACCCAATATCGGGATTGTTTTACCAGTGATTGGGTTTACAGCATTATGTTTAGTTAGTTCTGAACCTTTCAAAGTAGTTATGGTCTTGACATTATCGATCTGGAAGGAAATCTTAAATGCAGCCCTTTCACTCATAACATACTTCTTACCGTCTATTTCGACTATTGCGTAATTGACGTCAGAATTAACCCAGATCGCGACTGCCCCGAATACAGTCTCAGGTCTCAAAGTCGCTGCAGGAAAGATACCTAAGTCGGAGTCAAAGTAGATAAGCGTAAACTCTCCTATTTCGGGCTCCATGTCTCCTTTTGTATCGTGCATACCTACGGGGATGTGATGAACAGGACACCAACCTACCGGGTGTGTATCCCTAACTATGAAACCCTTTTGCTGAAGCTTATTAAACTGCCAGACTATAAACGAAGAGAACTCGGGGTCTATTGTAGTAAACTCCCTTCTCCAGTCTATGCTGAGACCGATTTCTTTCATCGCTTTCTTAATTTCCTCTTTGAAGTAATTGGCCATAAATAACGGGTCTACCAGTTTAGAAATTACGTCATCAGGTATCTCATATATATTCTTAAAGATGTCTATTAGCTCTTTGTCTCCTTTTGCTACGTCATCGGCCATAGCTATAATGGGTGTTCCAGTATAATGGAAGCCCATGGGAAAAAGTACGTTATAGCCCCTCATTCTCATAAATCTGGCGTAAATATCACATGTTACGTAAGTCCTACCGTGACCTAAATGAAAGGGAGAGTTAGGATAAGGAAATGCAACTGTCGTATAGAATTTCTTACGAGAATAATCAGGATTAGCCTCAAAGAGTTTTGTATCCTCCCAAGCTTTCTGCCATTTTTGAGATATCTCGTTAAGAAAATCAGAAAACCTTTTAGGTGCTGATATAAGGGTCACCAAAAGAGCTATATATTGTAGATATTTAAAGTATACTGTGTTTACTAGAGAAGGCGACGATGGTTCCACTAATGTAATTAACAAAAGAGTCGGTAAAGATTCCCCTTTGGTTAATCTGTTAGGAGATTTAGACGAACTAAATTCGTATTTAGGTTATTTAGTTTCGAAACTACCTTGGGAGGACATGAAAAACGACATCAAGAAAGTCCAATACACGTTATTTGAGATAGGAGAAGACCTCTCAACTAACGGTGTAAAGAAGAGAATAACTATGGACTACGTAAAGTGGCTCGAGGATAGGACTGTAGCTTATAGGAAGGAAACCGGACCGGTTAGGTTATTTGTAATACCGGGAGGTTCTGAAGAAGCCTCACTCGTCCACATAACTAGGAGCGTATGCAGGCGAATAGAAAGGAATACTGTAAAATATTCCAAGGAACTTCCGGAAATGAACAAGATGATAATTACGTATTTGAATAGACTTTCCTCACTGCTCTTCGCAATGGCTTTAGCCGCAAACAAGAGAAAAGGTGTAGAGGAAAATGTTTACGACATAGGCAAGTTCTGGTGATAATTCAACAAACCAGCTGATATCAAGAGTTCACAGTTCTTACATATTTCCCTTCCGTAGCTGGTCGGCTCCCCACAAATCTTACACGTAGGTAACTCTTCTTTTAACTGTGTCTGATTTCTAACCTTCTCAGCTAGTTTGTCGAACTCCTCAAGAATAGTCAATAATGTACCAGGTTTTTTATCCTCTAGCATGTAAAGGAGCTCCCTCACTTTGGCTCTCAACGTCGGTCTTGTAGATATGTAAGGACATTCTAATTCTTGGAACTGGTAACCGCTATAATAGGCATAAAGTGTAGTCTCCCACTCATAGACCTTTCTTAACGGTTTTACCCTCAGGACGAATTTCGAACTCAATTTTATGGGTTTGTCTGCAAACCTTATCAATCTGAGCAAGTCGCCCCTAATCAGATTAATTACTATAGCCTGAACTTCGTCATCCAGATTATGACCGGTAGCGACATAATCAGCAGAGACCGCTCTACCTGCATTATTAATTAATTTCCTCCTAAAGCCTCCGCAAAAAGTACAAGCTGATACGTTTAACCCCTTACCGATGGAATATTTCATCATTTCATCTAACGTATAACCTACACTCTGCTTGAAGCTGTCTTCTATTAACTCAATTCCGAGAGAGGAAAGGTATTTTCTTAACTGCTCAATTTGCTCTCTTCTGTTATAACCATGAATCCCCTCAGTTATGTTGTAAGCAATTAACTTTTGAGTATCTATAAACGACGCCAAAGTGTCCGCTAATACGTAACTGTCTTTGCCTCCAGACACTGCAAGAAGTATTTTGTTTGCCTTATCTAGACCTATCTTTAAACTCTCCTCCTTCACCCTCGCCCTCACATCTTCAATAAAGCACTTTCTACAAAGTCTCTTACCACTATGTGGTTGGTATACCTCTGCTTCCCTAGCTTTACATACATCACATATCATTTCTCTTTCACTCTGCCTTCAACCATTTTAGTCCCACTTACCACCTCGTCAATACTATGAATAGCACAGCCTTGGTTCTCAAGGGTTTGCTTAACTTCTTCAAAGTTTATGTTAGTCCCTTCGATCACTATCATTAATCCCATGGTCTCCACGTCCATATCGGTAACGCTTATGTTTACCCCCTCTACTCCCTCTAGGGAAGCGACCTTCTCGGCTAGGTCTACTAACGAAGTCCCCCTGATAGGCTTTAAGACATCAAGGACAAGTCTTCTTATAGCCAATTTATGATCAGCTGATCATATGTGAAATTCTCATTAAAAACTTGACCTACTTATAAGGTAAAAATAGGGTTAAAAATTTAAAAATAAGCGAATACCCCTTTAAAAATGGGGGGTTAGGGTATGATGGGGGTAATAAGCACACCTAAGGTAGTAGGAAAGCAAGTTTACGGATCATTATACGAGTGTGACCCTAATATCTTAAAAGACAGGGAAGCTTTGGAGAAGATTGTCAAAGACGCTGTAACAATAGGGAATATGACACTTTTAGACATAAAGTCGTGGAAGATAGGTGATGGCGTAAGTGTTGTAGCGATTGTACTTGAAAGTCACGTTACAATACACACGTGGCCCGAATATAACTTCGCTACTGTTGACGTGTATTCTTGTGGTGCACACACAGATCCTAAGAGAGCCTTCCAATATATAGTCGAGCAATTAAAGGCAAAAAAATATACTATGAATGAGGCTGATAGATCATCCGAGTTCTGATAGTAGGAGGAGGAATAGCTGGGTTACTTACCGCATATCATGTAAAGGACGTAAGCCATGTTGTTTTTGACAGAAGGTACTCAGTAGGAAAGAAATGCACTGGAATAATTAGTAGGTCAACATTTGAGAGATTAAATGTGTCTAAAGAGTTTTTAGACAGAGAATTCAAGACAATTCTTCTTCATTACAAGAACAAGGTAATTGAAATTAGAACAAATGTAGTGAGGCTTAACAGAGTTAATTTAGAAAAGTATTTGTCGGAGAACGTTAGCTTAAGGTTAAAAAGTGATGCAAAAATCGTTAACGAGTCTGCGGTAATGTGTAATGGAGAGAAGATAGAAGGACTTGTGATCAATGCCTCAGGGTGGAAAGGCGACGCCAAATGGGTAAAAGCTATCGAATATTTAACAGAGCCCATAGACTCGGAAGCAATTGAAGTCTTCTTTGATGATAGAAATAAAGCAGGCTTTTCATGGATAGTTCCCTTACCTTACGGAACGCTGATAGGAGCGATGGGTTATAAAAATCCCGAAAATTTTATCCCAGAAATTAATAAGAAAATAATAGAAAAACACGGTGGGGGGATACCTAGACCAAAACCGACCTATGTTAGAAGAGGTATTGGAGACGTATTGGGATTAATAAAAATATTCACCGGAGGTGGTATCTTCTCCATATCCGAAATTTTACCCTCAATAAAGAAGATAGTATACGAAGGGGATGAAAACGAGCATAGAGAAAAATTCAAAAAGTTATCGAAAGAGATCAGAAAGCAACATAACATATTATCTCTAACTGAGAAAGTCTGGAGCTTAGCTTTGAAATTCGGTTTTACAGTTTTTAACGGAAAAACCATATATGCAAACGAGGAGTTCGACTTACACTCACTTTTTGTCAGGAGAAGCCTCACTCCTATTTCTCACTAAATTGTAACAACCTTCGCCTTTCTCGATAATTCCCATTTCAATTAATTTAGCTATCGTAGTCTCGGGCTCTTTAACCCCTAGTGCCTTCAACTCTCTGACAGCTAATATTTCCCCTACTGAAATTACGTTCTTGAAGTACTTTATTGCAATATTTATGTCGTCTTGTGATGACATTAGTTCACCTTATAAGAACCCTTTCAATCTAATTTATTCGATTATGTCAATAAAACCTTATCTACAATTAGTGAGGATACATAACGTTATAGGTTCCGCATTGTCCGCACTAATGGGCTATTTAGTAGCTTCAGAATGGCATATAATCCCAGTCCGGATGATAATTTCCTCTTTAGTCGTTGCTCTCATCGCTGCTGGTGGTTATGTAATCAACGACGTGTATGATGTGGATATAGATCGTATAAACAAACCCTACAGACCTATACCTTCAGGGATGGTTAGCCTACAAACTGCGAAAAACTTGGCTTATGCAACATCAATAACGGGAATACTTTTGTCCCTTATTCTTGGTATCTATCCTGCATTTGTAGCCTTGATTACGGTGATCTTACTATTCGAATATGCGGTTTCCTTGAAGAAAAGCGGGCTAATAGGTAATTTGATAGTAGCTTCAACATCAGCTTTATCAGCCTTTTACGGGGGTCTGGCGTACTTTACTGGAAATTGGCTCTATTTTATCTCGATCCCCACTTTGTACATATTTTTCTTCACTTTGTCTAGAGAATTCATAAAAGGAATTGAGGACTATGAAGGAGATAAGGCTAATAACGTGAGGACCCTAGCTGTAAGGTTAGGGATAAGCAAAGCTTGGAAAATCTCTAAGGCAATTCTAGTAGGGTTAATGATAACGTCTCCTCTTCCCTATTGGTTAGGCTTTAATATAATATATCTTATTTTGATTTTAATCTTAGATTTCCTATTAATTTACGTTATCCTTCTTAAAGAGACTATAGAAAACTCTTCCAAGGCTAGGGGTGTGTTGAAAGTATACGCAATAGGAACAATGATAGCTTTTATACTAGGAAGTTTGCCTGTTAGGCTCTAGTTCAACGTGCCAGATTCAATCAAATAGTTAAAGATTTGTCAAAGGTCTTCCTAAAACCACTTTTTATACCTACTGCCCTTATTACCAAATTACCTTTCTTGTTTAGAGGTAAACCTACTTTAATATCTAGCGTGTCTGAAATTTTTACGTCGTTAAACATTTTGTAACTAATAGAAAGCCCGTTGAAGAGAACGTTCACTATAACTTTATCTAGTTCTATCTCGCTTAAGTTAGTAATTATCACATCTAGAGAATCTTTATCTACTTTAGAGTCGACCTCAAGGACTATTCTAGGTATCTTATAGTTAATACTGTAAAAATTGTAAATATAAGCTAGGGATCTTGAGTTACTTTCAGACATATACCTAACGTAAATCTCTCCTTGTTTTCTCATAGTAATCTCTTCAACTTCGTTTTCGCTTGTTATCAGGTAGCTATCTACAAACAATCTAGCGTTCTTACCCACATTCTTAGCTATTAAGTGGCATTCTCCATCACAGTTAAACTTCATTTCCTCCCCGGGCTTCAAGACCAGAATTCCAGCCATCAGATCATATTTAGTTTCAAACTTTTCCGCTCTGTAGAACGTAACGTGACCTATACTATCCAGCGAAATCTCGTGGATACCTTTATACGTGATGAGAAATTCGTTCCTACCTGGTTTAACTAAAGGGGAAATGTCATAGATTATAGACGAAATTTTTCTACTTCCGTTCTCTACTTCTATGTTAGGTCTGAACTCCTTAGTTAATGAAAAATCGTTTAACCAGAGTCTCCACTTTGGCTCTACGTTTTTGTCCCGCTCTATGTTCAAGATTATATAAACCTTCTCTGGTTTGCTGTCGATATTTATAACGTATGTAAATTCTTTCAGGGCTGTGTTAAGTTTCGTAGGTGTAGTAAAGAAGTCATAATCAATAGTCCCGTCAAAGGAGCCCTTATCGAATGTTACCATATTTCCAATTGGCATATTATTAATACCTTAACCACCAAAAATAAAGTGAATGATAGGGAAAGTTCTTGCCCTCATCAATAGGTCCGACGTAGTAGTTGAAGTGTTAGACTCACGTGAACCTGACCTTACTAGATCAAGGAAAATAGAAGATGTATCGAGAAGAAAAGGTAAAAAACTTCTTATAGTTCTCAACAAAGGTGACTTAATTCCGTTAGACGTGTTACAGAAATGGAAAGAGTACATAGAAAGAAAGGATAAAATACCAACAGTTTACATATCCGCAACCGGTCACTTAGGTACTAAAATCCTTAGGGATAAAATCAAGGAACTTTTAGGGGGGAAACGAGAAGGGATCGCTGTACTCGTAGGATATCCTAAAACGGGTAAATCGTCTATGATAAACGCACTAAAAGGGAGACATTCGGCAACAACCTCAAAGTTTCCAATGAGCTATGGTTATACTAAATCCGTTCAACTCTTCCGAGTTGACTCAAGATTATACATATGGGATACGCCAGGTATAATTCCACCAGACGGGAATGAATTAGAGCGAATTATAAGGGGGATTAACGTGGACAAGCTAGAAGACCCGGTAAGAGCTGCGAAGCTTCTCTTTGACAGAATACAACAATTTGACCCTAATGTGATTAAAAACGTTTACAAACTTGATTATTCCGACTATTACGATTTCTTAAACAGACTAGCACTAAAGCGTGGATGGATATACAAGACCACAAAAGAACCTAATATTGATGAAGCTGCAAAGGTACTAATTAGAGATTATCACGATGGCAAAATAATTTATTATACCTATCCACCAGATATAAAGACAAATGATAAAAGTAGTAGTGCTTGACGCGGACAAGACCCTCTGGGATCACCCTAATATATCCGACCTTAAACCCCCTCTAAAATTAGTTAACGAGAATAGCTTAGAAGACTCAAGCGGAAGTAAGGTAACTTTATTCCCTGGCGTAAGAGAAACTCTTCAAGAACTCAAAGACACGGGTTTTTATCTCGTATTAGTAACGTGGAACATTCCTGAAAAGACCGAAATTGTGTTGTCAACACTTAAGCTGAAGAACTATTTCGATCTGATCGTCTCAAGGGAGTATCCTTTCAAATTCATTTACATAAGCCATATAATCTCCTTGCTTAGACAGTCAAAGAAAGTTGAGATCAAGCCTGAGGAGATTTTGTTTGTTGATGATCGCAGAGTTCATTTCGGAAACACTTGGTTATATGTAGGTAATGTAAACTGTTTAGAGATGTGGGGGGATATTAATAATCACAAACAAATCATAGAAAAAATAAAAAGTATTTATAATTCAGAGAAGTTAAATGAAAAGAATTACAGTAATATTTAAAAATTTAAAACTCATTCACTTCTGTCTGTGAAAAAGATGATAGGTGACTGTACCCTCCAAGTCGACTAAATTTTCTCCTAAATTCTCGATCAAGAGGGAAAACAGGAGAGAGAATGTATTTGAATATTCTATCATACAACCTACTTCTATTAGGGGTGTGTGATTATGCCAAGTGGTGCTAGAATTTTAGTCGATTCTCTAAAAAGAGAAGGTGTAAAGGTAATCTTCGGTATACCAGGGTTATCAAACATGCAAATATATGACGCCTTTGTCGAAGACATACAAAATGGAGAACTTAGACACGTTCTAATGAGACACGAACAAGCTGCCGCTCATGCTGCCGACGGTTACGCAAGAGCCTCCGGAGTACCCGGAGTATGCACAGCGACTTCAGGTCCCGGAGCTACAAACCTTGTAACTGGGTTAATAACTGCCTATTGGGACTCATCACCAGTAATAGCGATAACCGGACAAGTACCCAGATCCTCAATTGGAAAAATGGCATTCCAAGAAGCTGATGCAATGGGTGTATTTGAACACATTACAAAATACGTGGTGGAAGTAAAGAAAATAGAAGAAATTCCGTTATGGATTAAAAATGCGTTTTATATAGCCACGACCGGAAGACCTGGCCCTGTTGTAGTGGATATTCCAAGAGATATATTCTATGAGAAAATGGACGAGGTTAAGTGGCCAGAGAAGCCTATTGTAAGGGGTTACAAAGAGTTCCCGACAATAATAGACAGACAGAAGCTAAAGAAAGCTGCCGAGATCCTGATAAACGCTGAAAGACCCATAATACTTGCTGGAACTGGAGTAGTCTGGTCTAACGCCACACAAGAAGTTTTGGAACTCGCAGAGCTACTTCATATACCAATAATCTCAACATTTCCCGGTAAGTCAGCGATACCTCACGATCACCCATTATACTTTGGGCCTATGGGGTACTACGGAAGAGCTGAAGCGTCAATGGCAGCACTGGAGTCAGATGCGATGTTAGTAGTAGGAGCCAGACTAAGTGATAGGACAATAACGTCATACGACGAAATGATCGAAACTAGAAAGAAGTTCATTATGATAAACATTGACCCGTCAGATGGAGAGAGGGCTATAAAGGTAGACGTAAACCTAGTGGGGAATGCTAAGATCTTACTGAAGGAACTGGCAAAAGCTGTAATTGAGTTAGGAATGAAGAATGATAATAGTGCGTGGCTAAAGAGATTGAAAGAGTACAAAGAATACTATGCCCAGTTCTACTATCACGATGAGCCGAATAAATTAAAACCTTGGAAAGTTCTAAAGACCATAAGGAATGCAATACCTAGGGATGCAATTGTTACGACCGGTGTGGGACAACATCAAATGTGGGCTGAAGTATTTTGGGAAGTACTAGAGCCAAGGACGTTTTTGTCTTCAACAGGAATGGGAACAATGGGATTTGGACTACCTGCTGCAATGGGTGCAAAACTAGCAAAACCTGATAAAGTAGTAGTAGACCTTGACGGAGACGGCTCATTCCTAATGACTGGAAACAATTTAGCAACGGCTGTTGACGAGCATATCCCAGTAATATCTGTAGTATTTGATAACAGAACATTAGGGCTGGTGAGACAAGTACAAGACTTGTTCTTTAACCGCCGAGTAGTAGGAGTAGACTACGGACCATCACCAGACTTCGTCAAGTTAGCAGAGGCTTTCGGAGCACTGGGTTATAATGCTACAAGTTATGAAGAAATAGAGAAATCGATAAAAGCTGCTATCAGGGAAGATATGCCAGCAGTAATAAGAGTGCCCATAGATAAAGACGAATTAGCCTTACCCACTTTACCTCCAGGCGGAAGACTAAAGCAGGTGATCCTACGTGACCCAAGAAAAGGTAGTTAGGGTAATTGGTTACTATAGGGATCCAGGTTATATAGAGAGAGTAGCTGGTGCATTCAGAAAACTGCTAATGGATATTAACTGGATCCAGGGTAGGAAAGTTTCAGACGACGGACTATACGAGATTTATCTAGGAGTACCCTACACTAACAATTTTGATATAGCAATACAAAACTTAAGCAAAACAGTAGACATAGAGAAAGTAGAGGTATTAGAAGATGCTGTAGTCACGACATATGTCATAAAACGAGATGGGTCTGTAGTTAGAGGAGAACCTTTTGAAGCGAAAGAATATGACATAGTAGTTTTTAAACCTTCATTCTCAAAAGTAACTACACTAAGTTGGGGGATTGTAAGTGGTAAAAATATATACTGATAAAGACGCAAGCTTAGAACCTATAAAAGACAAAACAATAGCAGTATTAGGTTACGGAAGCCAAGGTCATGCTTGGGCACTAAACCTTAGAGACTCTGGGCTAAAAGTCTTAGTAGGACTAGAGAGAGAAGGAAAATCATGGGAACAAGCTAAGAAAGACGGATTTAACCCAATGCATACTGAAGATGCTGTAAAGAACGCTAACATAATAATATTCCTCTTGCCAGATATGGTTCAAAGGACAGTATACCTTGAAAGAGTAAAGCCACACCTAAGAAGCGGGAATGACTTAGTTTTCGCTCACGGATTTAACATACACTATAGGTTGATCGAACCACCTAAGGATGTGGATGTATATATGATAGCACCTAAAGGACCAGGTCCAATAGTAAGAGAATACTTCGTGAAAGGAGGAGGAGTCCCTGCATTAGTGGCAGTTCACCAGAACTATTCTGGTAAAGCGTTAGAGAAAGCATTAGCTATAGCTAAAGCTTTAGGAGCTACTAGAGCTGGTGTTATAGAGACTACCTTTAAAGAAGAGACTGAAACAGACCTCTTCGGTGAACAAGTAGACTTAGTGGGCGGAATAACACAACTAATGAGGTCAGCTTTTCAGGTCCTAGTAGAGGCGGGATACCAGCCTGAAATTGCATATTACGAGACTATAAACGAAATGAAGATGATTGTTGACTTAATCTATGAAAAAGGGTTCAGTGGGATGTTCAAAGCAGTGTCTGACACAGCAAAATACGGAGGTCTAACTGCTGGTAAATATGTCATAGACGAAAGCGTAAAGAAGAGGATGAAAGAGGTTTTAGATAAGATAAGATCTGGTGAGTTTGCTAATCAGTGGATAGAAGAATACGGAAAGGGGGCCCCAACCCTTGTTAAAGGGATTCAAGAGCTGGAAAACAGCTTAGAAGAGAAAGTTGGAAGAGAAGTAAGGGAAATATCTCTGAGAGGAAAACCTAAATCCTAAAATTTTTATTATTCTTTTGTGGCTTCAAATAAAAGTAGGGGCACTTCTTTAGAGAGGTATATTGTTTCCAAACTTAGGGATAGGGGCTTTGCAGTTATTAGAGCACCTGCAAGCGGAGCTAAGAGAAAAGACCACGTACCTGATATAATAGCCATGAAATCCGGTGTCATAATTCTCATTGAAATGAAGAGTAGAAAAAACGGGAGTAGAATTTACATTGAACGGGAACAAGCTGAAGGAATAAAGGAATTTGCAAGGAAGAGCGGAGGCGAACTGTTCATCGGAGCTAAAATCGATAAAGAACTACGCTTTGTTAAATTCGACAGCCTTAGAAAGACTGAGATTGGCAATTACGTTGTTGATATAGAGACACTAAGCATAGGTCTTACTTTTGACGACTTAGTGAGATATGTAGACGCCAAATTGAGCAAAACCTTGGATTTCTTTATGTGATCATTCTGGGAATCTAATCCTAGTCTTTATACCATATTTCTTTTCATATTTCTTTAACTTAGTAACTACACGTTTATTAAACAGTCCTATTCCTTCCTTCGGTATCGTTATAACGTACTCCCCATTCTCATAGGTGACCGAGGCAGAGGGAATTATGTTGTTAATTAAGTTCTCTAATCTTCTTTGTATAGCATTTCCGGCTTTTGCTGTTATATTAGCCACGGGTACTATCATGGTCTGTTCACCGAACACGTAAATTTCGTACTCAACTCTATCCGTAAGTAAATCTTTGACCTCTACAACGGGTCTGGCTAGGTCAGCCTCCTTTAATCCAGTCGGGACTTTCACAGTCATGTCCAGACTATATACCTTGGCTACATTCCCCGAGTGGATGAAAACTATCGTATCCAGAATATTAGGAATTGTACCTATATCGACTCTATTAATAAACCTGTGAATTGCGTCGATCGGAGAAGTGGCGTGGACAACTCCTATCATCCCTATTCCTGCTAGTCTTAAATCGATGTAGAGTTTAAAGTCCTCATCATTTCTCATCTCGTCATAAACAGTATAATCGGGTCTACTAAGCAATAATATGTCGTGTAACTCACCTACTTCAGCGTAGTTCTTCGAATACTGTGTTATCTCGGGAGGTAAGTGCATATCACGCGGAGATTCTATTGTTTTAACTACTTTATTCATCCTCATGTAAAATTCCGCAAGTGCTTGGGCGAAAGTAGTCTTACCCATACCTGGTGAGCCGGCTATAAGTATCCCTTCAGCTCTATCTCTCAACCTCAATAATAACTTCTCATTAAGGTTGTAATCTTCTAACCTCTTTCTAGCTACAGGTCTGGTAATTGTAACCTCCCACCCATCGCTTAGAGGAGGTCTGATTATCACTATCCTATAATTACCTAACTGGATTATCGTCGAACCTTTTCTCTCAATTTCAATAAAAGAGTCTTTAACGTAATCAACAGCGGAAAGAATTTCATTGGCGATCTTTTTGATCTCGTGACCAGTAAGAATATTAGGCGACAGTTCAACGAACTGCCAGTTGCCGGGTTTACCCTTTTTGGCTTTTGGGGTTGTCCCCTCTTTCAAATGTACGCTCATAGTGTTTTCGTCAAATAACTTATCGATTGTAAGCGAAGTAACATCTGGGGTAAGTAAGATTACATCAATTCCTAGGCTTTCAGCCAACCTCTGTTGTATCGCATCAGCCGTAACGATCGTACAACCTCTTCTTAAGCAATACTCACGTAAACCTTCATTCACAGAAGAGTATCTTCCTTCATCACCTACTATCTCGAAACTTACTAACAACTCTTCACTAAGTTCTTTTAACCTTGAAACTTCTTCTAAGGCTATTTCAGCCGTAACTAAACCTTCCCTTGCGTCTCTTTCTAACTCGTTAAGTAATATTTTGTGAATTAGGATGTTACCATAAAGCCTCTGTTCCGCTACGTATTTTGATATACCATGAATTAGTGCGGACTTATCAGGTAATAGATCTTTCGGAGGCAACTAATAATACCCTACTTCAAATTAGTAAGTGGAAAAATAATAAATTATCTCTTGACGTGATTTAGAAAGTACTCATGAACGATTGTAGTATTCGATAGTTCAGGATGGAAAGTAGTAGCAATCATATTTCTCTCCTCAGCCATTACCGTAACACCTTGTAGTGTTATTAAAGACTTAGCCTCTCCCCACGTCTTCACGATTGCTGGAGCCCTAATGAATACTACCCTACCTTTTCCGCCACCTATAACTGAGAAATCTAAAGTCGCCTCAAAGCTCTCCCTCTGTCTTCCGTAATAATTCCTTATAACTTGAATATTCATTTCCCCTATCAGGGGCTGTGACTTTTTGGAGACCTTTGCGTCTGTGACGTCCTTAGCTAATATTATAGCACCGGCACAAGTCCCTAACACCGGTGTACCTTCAGTGATCTTACTTTTTAAATCGTCTAAGACACCAAGCTTCTGAGCTATAATTCCGATAGTTGTACTCTCGCCACCTGGTATAATCAATCCGTCAACTTGTTTCAGATCCCCTGCTTTTTTAACTGGAAGTATATCTCCGCTAACGTTCAGTTTTGTCATTGCTCTCTTTAACTGTAATGCATGCTCCTCGAAACTACCTTGATAAGCAAGAATTCCTATTTTCATATTTAACTCCCTCTTACTTGCAGCAACTCCTCTGGCTTAAGCGACTTTATATCAATGCCCATCATACTCTTGCTTTCGCTTATCATTTTTTGTGCCTCTAACACAATTTCAGGGTCCTCCCAGTTGGCAGTGGCTAAAACTACTGCTTTAGCCCTCATATCTGGGTCTGAACTCTTAAATATTCCAGAGCCTACGAAAACACCGTCAGCACCTAACCACATCATCAGGGCAGCATCAGCAGGTGTAGCTATTCCTCCAGCCGCAAAGTTAACAACCGGTAACCTCTTGAGCTTAACAGTTAGTTCTACTAATTGATAAGGAACTTGTAACTCCCTAGATTTCTTTAATCTGTCCTCTTCATTCATTGACACCAATTGGGCTATCTCATTGTTTATTATTTTCATGTGCTTTACAGCTTCGCTTACGTTTCCAGTTCCAGCTTCACCTTTAGTTCTGATCATTGATGCTCCTTCATTAATTCTCCTCAAGGCTTCTCCTAAACTTCTCGCACCGTTGACGAAGGGTACTTTGAATTCCCATTTGTTTATGTGATGTTCCTCGTCAGCAGGTGTAAGGACTTCGCTCTCGTCTATCATATCTACTCCTAGTGCTTCTAGCACCCTAGCTTCGTAATAATGTCCTATCCTTACCTTCGCCATAACGGGTATCGTAATAGAGTTCATTACTTCCTCAATAATTTTTGGATCAGCCATTCTTGCTACACCGCCACTTTTCCTCACGTCGTAAGGTAGCTTGTCTAAGACCATCACAGCAGTAGCTCCAGCATCTTCAGCTATTTGAGCCTGTGTGACGTTAGTTACATCCATTACTACTCCACCTTTCTGAAATATAGGAAAAGCGTGCCTTACCATTGATGTACCCTGAACTACATCACCTTTCTCAAGGATTGGAGATACTGTCAATAGATTTTCATCTTTAAGGATATCCCTGAGTTCAGCTAATTTATAGAAAAAACTCTCAATCTCATAAAAACTTAACTCGTAAAGTCTCATAAAAAGAGATGAGCAAAGTAAATTTAAAAAACTTTGTCAAAAGAGTACTGGGGAGCTCAATAAAGTTTTGCCTTTTGTTTCCTTTCTTCTTCAGCTCTAATCTTTATAATACCTAAGTAAACCGCACAATTAACACAATAACACTTCGTTACTGGATATCTCATTATAATGGCTCCTTTCTTCTCTAGTTCAGCTGCTAAAGCAGGGTCTACTGGACTGTACGGTCTAGTTACACATATTGCTTTATCCTCTGGTACTCTAGCACCACATTGATCGCAAGAAATATAACCTACATGCCCCTTATCGCCTTTCCTTCTACCTCTATTCTCTCTTTTCTTAGGCAAAAATTAACACCCTTAATTTAACCATATCACTCCTTTTAATAAGTTTTTGCTAGCCTAAGGGTATCCTTAGCTGGTTTTTTACAAACCACACACGACTTATTTGAAACATCTCTTGATGAGTCGTATGGAGAACCTAACACCCTACTGTTAGTAAGCTCTTCAAGTTTCAAACCACAGTCGTTCTCCCCGCACCATGGTACTTCTACTATACCGGACCTATTTTCTAACGTCTTTTTAGCTTCATCTAGATCGTCTGTATATATTATTTTACTCTTCATCATTTCCCAAGCATTTTTCTTCAAATCTTCCGAGATATTCATTAGGAGCTCGGAAACTTTTTTCACTAATTCACTTCTCTGTATCGAAATGCCTTGTAATGTATCTCTCCTTTTAATATATACCGTGTTATTGTTTACCTCTCTTTGCCCTATCTCTATCCTTAAGGGGACACCCTTTAATTCCCAGATATAAAACTTCTCGCCAGGTGTCTTCTCAGGGTTTTTATCAATAACTGCGTTTATTGAGTTCTTATTTAATTCCTCCGCAATACCGTCGCAATAATCTGTGATTTTCTTATTAGTTTCATCATCTTTAGCGGGTATAGGAATTATTACTACTTTTATAGGTGCTATTTTAGGATTCAAGACCGGGCCGTGATCGTCTCCGTTAATGGCGATTAACGCAGCGACCACTCTGTCTGAAATCCCATAACTTGTTTGATGAGGATATTCTAATGAACCGTCTTTCTTTTGTATCTTGAAGTCGAACACTTTTGTAAAGTGTTGTCCTAGATGATGTACCGTACCTATTTGCATAACCCTTGAGTCTGGCATTATCGTATCGAACGCAATAGTGTAGACAGCACCTGCAAACTTATCCCAATCTGGCCTCTTCGATATAACATAAGGAATTCCTAGTTCGTCGAAAAACTTTTTGTAGATTTCCACTGCCTCTTTGACTTGTCTTTCGGCGTCTTCATAAGTCTCGTGAAGAGTATGCGCTTCTTTGAAAGTAGTTAGTTCCCTGAGCCTTATCATGGGTCTCGTAGCTTTGGTCTCGTATCGGAAAACACTCACTATTTGGTAATATTTCTTAGGTAGTTGCTTGTAACTACTTATCCACAAAGACTCCATGAAGGTAATTGAAGTCTCACTAGTAGGTCTCAACGCTAATTTAACGTCTAGGTCATCCTTACCTCCCTTTGTTACCCAGTATACCTCACCCTCAAAACCCCTTATGTGCTCCGACTCCCTACGCAACAAATCTTCGGGGATAAGCATTGGGAATAGTACTTCCTCATGTCCCGTGGAATCAAGTAAGTTCCTAATTAAGTCAGTTACAGCCCTTCTTATTTTGAAACCGTAGGGTAACCAGACTCCTACTCCTTTGACTGGATATCTCCCATAATCGTAGAATTCGCCTTCTTTTAGTACCCACTCGAACCATTCAGAAAAGTTCGTCTGCCACTTTTCTCTTGTTATTTTCATAGTAAGAGGAAAGAAAACGAGGAACTAAAAAAGCGTTTTTGTCTTTTAACACGTTCACACTTTTGCGAACAACATTAATATTGCGAACAGTATACCATATACTGCGATTCCTTCTCCGATAGCCACGAAGATAAGAACTGTACCGAACATGTCTCTCCTTTCCGTTAATACACCTATACCTGCAGCAGCTGCCATTCCAACAGCAACTCCAGCACCCACTGCAGCTAAACCTATTGCGAGACCTGCACCGATGTTAATTCCGGCAACCTCTGTACCTGAGCTAGTTTGAGCTGAAGCTAGCGTAGTTACTAATATTGGTATTAGTAGAGATGCGAGCAGGATTTTCCTCATAGTAGAACACTCCGTTAAACTATTTTTCTACTTCCTTTAAAATATTTCTTTTAATGTTTTCAAAGTCATCCATTCTTTGTTTAACTATCTTTTCAAACTCAGCATTTAATTGCGACATTATTTCTTTTCTCTTTTCATCGAGTTTAATCTTTAACATATTCACGTATTGTTCAGCCACTTTCCATCCTCCTCCTCTGAAGAACTCTCCTAATCATTTTTAACCTACTAAACTCCTCTCTGGTTCTATCATCTAATACGCTCTTAATGTACTTAGCTGAAGAATTATAATAAGGAAGTATAGAAGTATCTATAGCATTTATAAGCCTTTGTGTCTTTCTCAGCTCAAGAGTAAGTGACCTTATAGCTGATTCCATCTCAACAAGAAGCAGTATTTTTTTGAAAGCCTCTGCAATCTCTTCCCTTGATTTTAGTATATAAGGTGATATTTCTACGTCACCGAAGGGCTGTTTTTGAATTGATTCCTCATTTAGCTCAACTATCGGAATTCTAACACCGAAGAGGAGCTTTGTATTACTCTTAACCTCAAGGCTGGAGGGTACAGAACTCGCAAACTGTTCTATAGTAGCTATACCCTCAGCCGAAACGCCTTTTAAATACGTAGAGTATACATCCGATAAAACTTTGCTGACCTCACCGTAGGTCTTTTCATACTCATCAGCATATTGACGTAAGTACAGTAACAAAACCTCTCTTTTATTTTCCAAAAGTCTCTTAATAGTTCTAGTTAATCTGATTTGTCGCCTAAGGTTTATCAGATTAATCTTTGTAGGTAAAATCTTCCTTGAGCTCATTTCTTACCCCTATAGTTGGGATGATACTTCTTTATGTATTCTTGCTTGATTAGACTTAACTCAGACTCTGGTAACACAGAGAGGACTTCCCATCCAATGTCTAGTGTTTGTTCTATAGTTCTATTCTCATTGAACCCTTGACTTATGAACTTTCTCTCGAACTGTTCTCCGAACAGTAAATACTTCCTATCAACTTCCGAAAGGCTATCCTCACCAATAATTGCAGCTAACCCTCTTACTTCCTGAGCCCTTGCATATGCCGCAAACAGTTGGTTAGATAAGTCCTTATGGTCATCTCTTGTTTTTCCTTCTCCTATACCGTCTCTCATAAGCCTTGAAATGCTCATGAGGACGTTAATCGGTGGATATATTCCTTTATTATATAATGATCTATCAAGGGTTATCTGACCTTCGGTTATGTAACCGGTCAAGTCCGGAATTGGATGTGTAATGTCATCATTAGGCATCGTTAAAATTGGCATCTGAGTAATTGAACCCTTTTTACCAACTACTTTACCTGCTCTCTCATAGATTGTCGCTAGATCAGTGTACATGTATCCAGGGTAGCCTCCTCTACCAGGGACCTCTTCTTTAGAAGCACTTAGTTCTCTAAGTGCTTCACAATAGTTTGTCATATCAATGAGTATTGCTAATACATGCATATCTTTTTCGAAAGCTAAATATTCAGCTAGAGTCAAAGCCGCTCTTGGTGTTAGAATCTTTAACGATGGTGGTTCATTAGCTAGACTGAAGAACATCGCAACCCTGTTTATAGCACCAGTCTCTTCGAAGAACTTCCTGAAGAATAATGCTTCGTCATATCTTATTCCTATTGCACCAAAGACTACAGCGAAATTACTCTCTTCACCTCTAACAGTAGCTTGTTTAGCGATTTGAGCAGCAATCATGTTACCAGGCATACCGCTCCCGCTAAATATAGGGAGCTTTTGTCCTCTCAGTAATGACAACATGCCGTCAATTGCAGATATTCCGGTTTGGATAAACTCTTCTGGATATTCTCTAACTGCTGGATTTAAGGGATCTCCGTTAATGTCCCTCTTCTCGCCTGATATGACTGGTGGACCGTTATCCAAAGGTTCACCTAACGGGTTGAATATACGCCCTAGCATCTCTTCGGAAACTTTTATCTCCAACCCTCTTCCTAAGAACCTTACCTTTGTACTTGTAGGTGAGATACCAGTGGTCCCTTCGAAAACTTGGACAAATGTAACTCCTAATTGCGAATCTACTACTAGCCCCCTTCTCTTGATACCGTCAGCCAATTCAATTTCTACTAACTCGTTATAAGAAGCGTCATTTACTCCTTGTACAGCCACTAGAGGACCTTTAATCATCGAGATGTTCGAATATTCTCTAAGGTTCATGCTTTCCATTATCCTGACACCTCCTTTAGTAATGAGTCATAAGCTGCCTTTAATTTATTCTCTATCTCATCTATTTTCGCTAGTTCATCATTCTTTACTGAGTATTTAATCCTTATAATTTCTGGCTCCAATGACCCAACTTTTTCTAATATCTTCTTCAAAGGTATTCCTTTACTGATTAAATCGTTAGCTTGAGTATAGAACGTATATAACACATGCATCATTTTAGCCTGCTTTTGCGGTGTAGCGAAAGCGTCTATCTCATCAAACGCATTCTGTTGCAAGAATCCTATTCTCACTAATTTTGCAGCCTCTAGAACTAGCTTGTCCTTATCTGACAGTGACTCGGGACCTACTAACCTCACTATTTGTTTGAGTTCATCCTCCCTTAAAAGGACTTTCACCAAAGTGTTCCTCATATCATACCAATTCGGATCAACGTTTTTATGCCACCATGAAGCTACTAAATCTACGTAAGCAGAGAACCCTTGGATCCAGTTTATTGCTGGGAAGTGCCTAGCTTGAGCCAACGAGACATCTAAAGGCCAGAACACTCTTACAAATCTTAATGTATTACTGGTAACTGGCTCGGTAAAGTCACCTCCTGGAGGAGATACTGCTGAAGCTATCGTCACTGAGCCAGTCCTCTCTGGGTTCCCTATTGCCCTTACCCTTCCAGCCCTCTCATAATACTCTGCTAACCTTGAAGGTAAGTAACTTGGGAACCCTTCTTCTGCTGGCATCTCCTCCATTCTACCTCCTAAGTCTCTTAATGCTTCCGCCCACCTAGTGGTTGAGTCAGCTACTAATAATACGTCATAACCTTGATCCCTGAAATACTCAGCCATAGTAACTCCTACGTATATGCTTGACTCTCTCGCCGCTACAGGCATGTTGCTAGTGTTTGCAACTAATATTGTTCTCTGAAGTAATGGTTTTCCAGTCCATGGATCCTTTAGCTTAGGGAACTGTCTTAGCTCGTCTGTCATTTCGTTACCCCTTTCTCCACATCCCACATAAATCACAATCTTAGCTGCCGACCATTTGGCTAAACTTTGTAATGTTACCGTCTTACCGCTTCCAAATGGACCTGGTATAGCTGCCGTTCCTCCTTTTGCCATAGGGAATATAGTATCAATTACTCTGGTACCCGTCAATAGAGGTTCTGTAGGCTCTAACTTTTCTTTGAAAGGTCTCGGAACTCTTACGGGCCATTTATGATACATTTTGAGCTCCTTCGTATCGCCGTTAACATCTAAAGTAGCTATAACATCCTCTACTGTGTAATCACCTTCAGTCACAACTTCTTTTACAACACCATGAACGTTAGGGGGGGCTAATATCTTATGTTGAATAAGCTCTGTCTCTTGGACTACACCGATTATATCCCCGCCTGACACCTTGTCCCCTTTCTTTATGGTAGGCGTGAAGTGCCATTTCTTGTTCTTGTCTAGTGCCGGTATCTTTACTCCTCTTTTAACGTAGGGTGATTTAGTGACATTTGCAATGTAGTCCAGTGGTCTCTGTAGACCATCAAATATCCTTCCTAGTAGTCCGGGACCTAATTCTACTGATAAGGGAGCGCCAGTTCTGTATACTTTGTCTCCGGGCTTAATGCCGTCAGTAGTCTCGTAAACCTGGATGAATGCCTTATCGCCCTCAATTCTGGTAATCTCTCCTATTAATCTGGGTTCTCCTACTTCTACTACTTCATACATTTGCGCAGATCTCATTCCGTCCGCTACTACTAGAGGTCCATTAACACGAATAACACGACCTTCTCCTGCCATCTTACTCACCAAAGAGAACTTTAGCTATTTCGTCTCTTAAATCATCGAACATCTGATTTAAAATTGTTTCAAGCGTAAAGTCTCTCACTAAACTTTGATCGGGATAGAAAATTTTAATCCCAGCCCTTATGTTCTTATCCTCCTCGACCTTAGCGTTTATCTTCTTAGATGATAGAATAGTTTTAACAGTCCCTAGATCACGTGAAGAACAATAAATCACGGAGCCGTTTTTAGCCTCTCTTGCTATTATACTTTCAAGCCCTTGCTTGTATCTAGTATCAGACACTAAGTCCGGTATTTTCTCCACTACCTTATAGTACACTTGGGAGATCCAATAGTCTTTCTCCTTACTGATAAGCCTTTTATTTTCTACTTCTAGTTTCGCTTGCTCGCCTTTTACCCTATCTTCATTCTTCCTGATATAATCCGTGATCTTTTGTGTATACTCCGAAAGAATAGCGTTGTATCTCTCATCTACAATCGTATTAGCTTCAACCATAGCTTTTTTTAGTTCTTCTTGGTTCTTCTTTTTCACGTCCTCTAATGATGAATTTAATAATTCCTCAAATTTCATCTATTCTCACCCAAATCCTAGAGCTCTAAGTATTAAGCCTTTCACATCGAGGGGCTGACCTTGACTAAAGGGAGTTGGAATAACAGTAATTAGTGGTTTTTTCTGATCTATTACCAATGATTCAATTTTTTCCTTTACTGGATTATATAGGTCATTTGCGACCAATATTAAGTCTATGTCTTCTCTCTTTTTTAACTTAACCAATGTGTCCTCAAGATTGAGTGGGTCATCAAGCACTAAGCCCTCAGTACCTATCATCCTGAAAAGGTTAACAGTATATCTGTCCCCTAATACTACTACTTTACCCATCGTTAATTATCATTTTAAAAGGAGATTAAATATTTTTAAGACATACCTGATTTATCATAGTGAATCACTGTGATTCTTCCTGAGACGATGGTTAGGGTTGAAATACTTACAGACAAACGAAACGTTAATAATGTGGTAACTAAGTTACTGAATTTAAATGCATTTGAAGTTGACGACTCTAAAGCACCAATATCCCAATATAAATATGAGGAGGCTAGGAGGAATCTAGGAGAAACCAGTGAAAATATCAACAAAATAAAGATAATAATGGAACTTGGAGGAATTGAAATAGAACCTAAGGGTAAATTAAAGGTCTCCGACTGGTTTGAGACCGCGACCGAGGTGAACAAAGAATATTCCAAAATTGAAGAGAAATACAAGGAATTACTGGAAGAAATAGGGAAACTCAGGGCTGAGTTAGAATCCCTTAATACTCAGTTAAGTGAAATAGAGCCCTTCAAGGACATAGGAATAAGTCTAGATCTATTATACAAAACTAAATATTTTGAAGTAGCACTCGTTATATTATCTAACGAGCAGAGAAACAACTTAGAGAAAACCGAGAGAATTGCAGTATATTGTAATCCTTTTGCAGAGAATAAAAACGCCTGTATTATAACTGGACCGAAGGGGATAAACTTAGAGACTAAATTAAAGGAAATAGGTGTCAGAAGATTCGAGACTCCAGACATGATTTCACCTCAAGAGGCTTACAATAACGTTCAGGAAAAAATTAAGTACCTTCAGTCTATTCTTGGAGAAAGGAGGAAGGAACTAATTAGTAAGGTAGAACAAGACAGAGAATGGATAGCAGAGACCTATGGTAGGCTACTAACCGTAAGAGATGCGATGACAATTCTCTCCAAGGCTAGAGTGTCAGAATACTACGTACAAATAGAAGGTTTCCTCCGCGAAAAGAAACTTAAGAACCTCTTGGACGAACTAGGAGGCTTAGCGTTTATCACATATGAATACCCTAAGAGATATGCAGAAAATGAAGGAGAGACTCCACCTACTTATGTTGAACTTCCAAAATCCATTAAACCTTTAGAATCGGTAATCGAACTTTATGGTGTTCCATCCTACTGGGAAATATCTCCTACAGTATTCTTAATAATTACCTTCCCGCTCCTCTTTGGTCTCATGTTCCCAGATTTCGGTAACGCTCTAGTTATTTTCATTTTCTCGCTGTGGTTCTACAACTACGGTAAAAAGAAGGGGAGTAATAACATTAAACAACTCTCTTTAGTTTTAATCTACGGCAGCATAATCGCAATGATCACTGGGATTTTGGCTCGAGAATTCTTCGGTCCGTTGGCCGTAGGAGGGCTCAGAGAGTTATTAAATAATCCGGCGTATCCAAATGGTCCACTTTATAACATATGGCCAGTTCCTCAGTCCGTTTACGAACAGATAAAATACATATTACCTACTGGTGGAGCTGAACAAGGTATAGTTAACTCAATAATACTGTCCTTATTGTTAGGTTCCATACTCTTGTTCGTGAGCTCCTTACTAGGAGTAATTAATGCAATAAAGAAGAAAGATCCTGAGTTCTTAGTGCTAGATAGATTGCCTATCTTATTAATCTACACAGTACCATTTATAATATTTACCTACGGTCTTACGAACTTATCGAATTATATAGGACAAGTTGAAACTTTGCTCGGAGGAATTGGTTACTTCTTGTTTAAGACCGGTTCACCAGCAGCTGGATCTACACAAACTCTTGCCGATATATTGGTGATCTGGGTAGAACTAGCGTTAATTTATAACTGGGCTGGAAAAGTTATAATTCTACGTAAACATGAGAAGATGTCTGCTGTAGGAGCTATAGTCTTCGGTTTCATAGAAGGAGGATTTGAAGCCGGCATTCTGTTACTGTCTAACACTATTTCCTTCATACGAGTGTTAGTATTTGCCGTAGCCCACTATTACATACTCTATGCATTCTCTTATATGGGGTATCTAGCAGCTGGACAACCATCAACTGTTATCACGTTAATAACAAACCCCATAGCGTTGGTGATTATAATAATCGGAAACTTACTGGCGATAGCATTAGAAGGTTTAATAGTTTTTATACAAGACATGAGGCTTCACTTCTACGAAATGTTTAGCAAGTTCTATGAAGGAAAAGGAAGAAAGTTCGAACCGCAAGTAACTTACGTAGAAATTTTATCTTAATAATTCAGGTCTATTTTTTTCTACTTTCTTTCTTATTTCTTCTAATTTTCTATGAATTTCTTCATGAAGCTTGAATTCGTCCTCTATAGGTAAGTCTAATTTTTTAAACAATGGCTCTATATTCCCTATTTTTTGTCCGGGTTTGATGGTAAAGTCTCCAGCGTTATCCCACTTCTCGTTCTCAATTCCTGATAACCCTATTTGTGAGTACAGTTTAGATGCGTGATCGGGCATCAATGGGTATATCATAATGGCAATAGTTCTCAGCGAATTTGTAGCTATATATAACACGTTTGCCGCTTGCTGCTTGTCTGTTTTAATTAAATTCCATGGAGCCCTTAAGTTTAGGTAAGAATTTCCGTCTCTAGCGAGTTTTAACAGTTCTTCAGTACCAGCCTTTAGTTTACCTAACTCCATCATCTCTCCCATTTTTTTGGGTGCTTCTTTTATTTCACTGACAAACTTTCTATCCTCATCATTATAAACGCTCTCGTCGGGAGTAGGTACCTCTCCTCCGAAGTACCTCTTGACCATAGACAAAACTCTGTTAGCATAATTCCCTATATCGTCGTTGAGCTCGGTGTTCACAATTCTTACCGCTTCTCTCCAAGTGAAATTAGTATCTCTTTCTTCTGGTCTAAGTCTTATTAAAACGAACCTCCAATATTCGATATCCATTAACTCCTTGGCTTCATCGATCCATATTCCTATCTTCCTACTTTTACTGAACTTCTGTCCCTCGTAAAGTAAATACTCGGTAGAGGCAATTACTGTAGGAAGAACGTAACCTTCCCCAGAAGCCATCAGCATTGCAGGTAATATAACCGCATGAAAGGGAATATTATCTTTACCTATAAAGTAGTAGCTCTTGACATCATTTCCGAACCAGAATTCCTTCCATTTCTCTTCATTGCCTTCTTTCCTGAAATATTCAATAGTAGCAGATATATAACCTAACAAAGCCTCAAACCATACATACACAGTTTTGTTCTCAGCTCCTTCATACGGAGCGGGAATACCCCAAGCATTATCTCTGGTAATACTCCTTGGCTTTAACCCCTCTTTAACCCAACCTAAAGCTACTGATTTAACGTTGTCTGGCATGTAAGGAGATGAAGATATCCAATCCCTTATCTTATCGTTAAACTCAGATAAATCAAAGAACCAGTGTTTAGTCAGTTTAAGGACGGGTTTACTACCACATAAGGCACATTTCGGGTTAATCAGTAGCTTAGGAGTTAATAGCCTACCACAATTATCACATTGGTCACCTCTAGCATCTTCAAATCCACAGTAAGGACAAGTTCCCTTGATAAATCTATCCGGTAAGAAGAGCTTATCATGTTCACAATAAGGTATCTCGTCTTCCTCCACTTTTACGTACTTTCTCAGATTCAACAGGAAACTTCTAACGAATTCCTTATGAACTTCAGATTCTGTCCTAGTGTAATTGTTAAATGTTATCTTCCACGTTTCCAGAAATAATTTTTTATCGTATTCATGGGCTTGATCAGTTAGTAATTTCGGGTGAACTCCCCTTTTCTTAGCCTCAATTTCTATCGGAGTCCCATGTTCGTCGCTTCCGCTCACGAACACTACGTTTTCCTTACCGTACTTCATTCTAGCGTATCTAGCAAAGACGTCAGCTGACAAAATCGAACCTATTAAATTGCCTAAATGTGGAACCGAATTAACATAGGGCCAGGCTGAAGCTACGAATATTTTCATATATCACACTTTGCTCACGCGTGGAATATAAGTTTATAAAATTTCTTAATCAGATGAGTTTTGAATTGGCACTAATAGACTACTCTAAATACCCTTTCCTCAAAAGCCTCGAAGATGAACTCAAAAAGTACGGTAGTTCAATAACTATAAAAGACTTATTAATTACTAGTAAAGAAAAACTTGATGAAGCAAGGAGTAGAATAGAGAACGTTATGAAAGAAAAATTTAATGTACCATACTCACAGCTCCACGGCGACACGGTCTTAACCTTTTATTTATCCTTACTTATTTTGTCCGCGTTAGGAAGTAAAATCCTTACAGAGAAGTTCGTTGAGAATGAGGTAAATGTTTTTAAATTACAATTAATGATGGAAAAACCGGACGTAGTAGTTGAAATAGCAAAAATATTAGGAATTAATGTTAACACTGATGAAATAGAATTACGTGAGTATCAGGGTAAAAAAATAAGGTCAATAAGACTCCCTTTTGCTATTAATTTTGTTGAGTACTTAAAATATTCGAAAGAGTTAAGGAAAAGAGACGAAAAATTCTCATTACGTAAACACGTCTTACAAAAGGGTAATGTATATTTAGACAAGAACGAACTAGTCGACCTAATAACTGACAGAATCAGAGAGAGGATAATGAACATAATTAAACAGATCCAACTTACTGACGTTCCAGAAGAAATAAAGAAATTAGCTGATGAAATTAAAGGAAGAAAAACTCCACCCTGCATTATGGAGTTAATGAAGAAAAAAGAAAATCTTACTCAAGAGGAAAAGAAGATACTCTTGGCTTATATTATCGACATAGGAGCTGATACCAAGGACTTTGCTCCAGAGGAGATAGTGAAGGAAACTAAGAAGGCTAGAGTTATAGTTTACTCTTGTGAAAGGCTAAAAGAGCTGGGTTTGTGTGTAAATAATTGCGGAGTCAAAAACCCATTACAATTGTATTATGGTAAGCTTCTATAGACGTAATAGAATCTTTGCACTACTGTTACTGCGGATAAAAGACAGAAAATTGCTAGAATGAACGAAGCTACTTTAAACGAAAAGAAAGATACGAATAGGACGATTATCGTAAATATAATCCTTTCCCCTCTTTCTATTATCCCCCTACCTTCGATCTTGGTTAAGCCTAAAGATTCTCCCTTAGCTCTAAGATAGGGGATAACTAATGACAGCCCTATAAGGAGAGATGTCAGGAATGACGAAAAACCAAGGATCACTAAACCTAGGAGGTAATTAACATCCTCAATTCTGTCCAAGCTACTATCAATAAAGCTGCCTTTTACTCCCGCAGCATTAGCCAACCTCGCTATTTCACCATCAAGTGCATCCATAAAAGCTGATATTGCTATAAGTAAAACCCCCAGAAGTGGATTTTTGAATATATACATAATTAGTAAGTACACAAAGGACAAGACTAGACCCAGTAGAGTTACAGTATTTGCAGTGAGACCCATTTTGCTTAAAGCTTTAGCAATAGGTTGAAGAATCTTCTTAGATTGCTTCCTTACTCTGGTTATCATAACCAACACCGTTATTAACTACTTACCGAACTTTTAATGGGACTATGAAAGCTAAAAAACTGATCTTGGTAACGTCCGAATCCCATCCTTCGCATAAAGCATTTTTAAAAGTTACTGAAGATTTGAGTAAGGAGTTAAATATAGAAAAGGAGATAAAAATAGAGGACTACAGCTTCCTAACAGATTACGGCGAGAAGGACGACTTTGGAATGCCATTCCTACCACAATTACTGATACAAACAGAAGACGGAAAAATAGTACCAGTTCTAACCCAAATGCCATTTAACCAGAAGTTACAGCCTGATCCCGAGAAGGGGAAGGAAGAAGCTCTTAACAAAATTAAAAATATTACCTGAATAGTTTTAGTATAAGTGAGAAACGTGAGTTACGTTCCACATGTGCCATATGTACCTACACCAGAAAAGGTAGTAAGAAAGATGCTGGAAATAGCAAAGGCTGGCCCAGAGGACATAGTGTATGACTTAGGATGCGGTGATGGCAGAATAATAGTAACAGCTGCTAAGGAGTTCCATGTTAAAAAAGCTGTCGGAGTAGAAATAAACGACGAAAGAATAAAAGAAGCAATCGAGAATATAAAGAGAAATGGAGTAGAGGGAATAGCCCATGTTGTAAAAGGAAACTTCTTTGAGGTAGATATTTCAGAAGCAACAGTTGTAACTATGTTCTTGCTAACAAATGTAAACGAAATGTTAATGCCTAAGCTCCAGAAAGAGCTGAAACCTGGAACAAGGATAGTATCTCATGAGTTCGAAATGAGAGGATGGAAGCCTAAAGAAGTCGTAAAAGTTGAGGACGGAAATATGACACACCTTGTTTATCTTTACGTAATTGGTGAAACTTAATGAAGGTTTTAATATTAAGAAGTGAGGACGGAAATATAACTAAAAAGGATATAGTCGAGGGAGAGTTTGACAAGGTATTAAGGGAGATAGCTTTTAGTGCCTTAAAGGAATGGAATGAGACCTCCTCAGACTTCACGATAATGAGGGACATGTACGAGGTTAAAATACCCCTGCCCCTAAAACCCAACGTTTACGAAATAATTAAGGGCTATTTAAAATCTAGGACAAAGACCGAAGCTATAGCAGAAATACCAGTATATATAATAAGTTTTGATAACAGATGGATGGACTCAGATTATCGTGATATGAAGGTTTACGTGGTGTCTCCCTATATCGATGAGAACGTAGAAAAGGAATTAACTGACTATGCTATTCAGGCTACTTCACAGAAACCAATGACTACTGAAGAAGAAGAGGAAGAAGAAGAGTAAATAGTTTGTTTGTGTGATTTTTGTCTAGGAGTAATAAAGTTATTTTGTATACTTATTATTGGCGAAGAATGAATCTATAGTTATAGTAGATACAATCTCATCCCAGCTAATGTTGAATGCTCTTAGTATTTGTTCAAACGTGCTTCTTAATGCATCAACATATTTATCCACATCAATTTCACTTAGCTTCGCTAGCTGTACTGGCTTTACTCCATCTTTGTTCTTTACCTTTACAAACAATATTACATCTCTAGGAAGCACCATTACGCCGTAGGCAGCTAACTGCAATGCAGCTTTTACGTGTTGTGGGGTGTTCTTCTTGTATGCATCTAAAGGTTTTGAAAGCATAATCCTAAATGCTAGCTCGTCGAGATTATAACCTTTATTTTTCAACTTGTTGTATATATCTTTTATCTTGTTTTCTAGTGCTACCTTAATTTTAGGTATATCATCTGGGGAATTCATAGATGCTATTAGTGTCTTGACTTCATTGAACTCTTTCTTAATAAACTCCGGTGTGTTACGTTTCTTTGCTAACATTCCCTTAATGTCGGTCTTACCATCTGGGTATACGCCAAGATAATTCTTCTTAAGTCCCGAGAACGCTACAAACTTATAAACTTTATCAACTTCTAAGTCTAGACCGAACTTTTCTTTTACAAATTTAATTATCTCCTCTAGTTTATCCTTAGGAGGGTTATATATGAATAAAGAGTCTGTATCACCATATAACACTTGTAAGCCCATAGACCTTGTAGTCTGTGAGGTCATAGTTATAACATATCTACCTATGGCAGTGACGCTTTCTGCCACTGCAGGTGCGTATAGAGGGAACGTTTCTGCTCCGAAGACTCCATAAGTAGCGTTGATGAATACTTTCATAGCTCTTTGAACTACATCATAAAGTGACCTTTGCTCCTCTGAAACGTCCTTCTGTTTAGCCTTCTTCTTATAAATTTTAACTCTGAAGTCCCTAAGTAATCCAGTTATAACTGCAGTTATACCCGGACGATCCATGCAAACAAAGTGTAGCTTTTGTCCTTGTTCATCTACTATCCATTCTTTTTTCTTACAATCCATGTTGTCTACCGTTTCATAACTTATGTTCCAGTTTCTGATTATTGAAGGATACAGTGAAGCAAAATCAAGAACTATAACATTGAAATAAACGCCAGCAGGTGGATCGATTACTACTGCACCCTTGTATCTTTTACCTTTAATTGTAGCTGCGGTCTTAATTTCGTTAGATCTAGCAAGTATATCCTCCTTTAATGGTATAAGCCAATTTAATTGCCTATGTTCCCAATAGTATAAGTTCTTTACCCACGTAGATACTTCAGTTCTCGTCAGTTCTTCTAAACCTAGTTTAGATATTCTAGCTAGTAATATTATTAATTTCCAAACTAGATTATTGCTATATGTAGTCAACTTTAACGTAATTTCTGCGTCTCTAAAGTTATACTCAACCAGCTTGCTCAGGTCGAGAAAGCTGATAAATGTGTCAAGTTTAACCTTAGACATACCGAGTAAAGCACTTGCAACTGCATCTAAGTTATACTCACTATATTTACCTTCAAATGCATAATTTCTTACGGCTTTGTTAAAGAAGAGCTTGTAGAGGTCGATATGCAAACCTGGTAGGAATTTTCCTTCGTCATTAACGATATCGAAAGGTATCTCATCTTCCTTAAAATTAAGCCTTAAAGCCCTATAATATATGTAGGGAATATCGAATTCGTCACCGTTAAAAGTTAGAATTAACGGATACTCAGCGACTATCTCAAAAAACCTCGCCAATAACTCCTTCTCTGTCTGGAAAGTTTCGACGCTAAAGTCCTTAGCAGCAATTTCAGTATTTACATCATGCCTCATTAAGACGAGTACCTTCTTCAAGCCATCGTTCCCAGCAAGCCCGATGCTTATAATCGGAAACTCGGCTCTTTCTGGAGAAGGTATTCTACCTTTAGAAGGTGTATAAACCTCTATATCTATTGCAACTCGCTTTACGTCTGGTACCTCGCTTTCAAATATTGGTATCCACTCCTCTACAGTCCTCTTCGTCATTTCATCTGAGTCAGCAAATGCTCTCTTTATCTCCTCAACCTCTTCTCCTTTCAGCTCGGGCTTAAGCGGTTCTAATTTACCTTTTCTCACTAAGTAAGGCAAACCTGGTATCAGACCTAAGTCATAAACGTAGTTATTGAAGTACTTAATATGTGCCTCAAAAGCCTTAGGCACTGAATTCCTCATCCTCCTTACCGCTAGAGGATCCTTGGTTACAACCTTAGTGAGCTTAATGTATTTACCCGTATAAGGATCTATCTTCTGAACTAACTCTATGTGGTCAAAGGAAGGATCCCTGACTATCTTAGGGATCTTACTAACCTTATCTGGTTCAATATCGGTCAGAAAATAAGGCTTATGATTAGTGTTATCATATAAAGTGTAAATCTTACCCGTGATCTTATCGTAAAGTTTACAAACAGCTTTCCCCTTTTTGCCGTCATAATCCACCTGAAGTAAGAAATAGGTTTTACCCTCTTCCGCTTCAGATAACCATGACCCCCTCTTTTTTAAGGATTCTTTTCTAGGCTGTGTATAGGATTTTTGTTCTTCTTTCTTAGGTTCCTCTCTAGGATTTTTCTCGTCTTCCTTCTTATTGTTGACGGTAAAATCAAAAAGCGTTACTTGTTTAGCCATATACAAATTTATTATTGTGTGGAATACGTTATAAGTTTGGAGGACCCGTAGCTCAGCCAGGATAGAGCGCCGGCCTTCGGAGATACGAGGAAAGCCGGCGGTCCCGGGTTCAAATCCCGGCGGGTCCGCTATACCTCATTTAACAAAACTTGAAAGAAAAATCTCAGTCTCCTTAGCAACATTCTCCCACTTTGAATGAAGGTCGAGAAATTGCCTTACCTTCTCGTCATTGTGCTCATCCTCGTAATCTTGTTCGTTCATTTCCTTAACCTTGTTAGCAACTGCAGCCATTCCTTTAACGTCGTACTCTCTTACAATCTTAACTGGCTTCAATCCTCCATAAACAAATCTTATCGCGGGAATATCATAAGCGACTACTGTAGTTCCTAAAGCCAGAGCGTCAAGAACTACAAGTGAAAAACCGTCCTGATGGGAGGGATAGATGAGCACTTTAGCATTAGCCACAGTACTATATAGCTCATCGTAGGGTAAATAGCCCTTATACTCAATACCTTTAACTTCAAGAAACTTCTTATCACTTTCGTTATATAGCTTTCCACATACAACGAGTTTAGTACTTAGTTCACGAGCTATCTTAGGTAATTCATAAAGACCTTTTTGAGGAACAAGTCTTGCATAAAACACTGCGAAATCGCTTTTGTTTCTGGTCTTTCTGTATTTAAAGAGAATATCTTTATCGAATGCATTCCCAGGTTTGTATACTTTTGTCTTTACTCCGTATTTTCCAGAGACCTTATCTAAGCCTGAATAGTAAAATGCTGAAGGAGACACACTTGCGATCCCCCTCAAAACTCCATCTCTCATTGCCCTTAAAAAAGCCCATTTATCAGCCTTATAAAAGAAATACATCATACTGTCATATACCCATCCTTTGAGACCGAGGAAGTGTCTATACCCTCTTCCGAAGGAATTCCTAAAAGGTTCGTCATGTAGTAACTTAACTAACGGCTTACCCAACTTCTTGGCAATATGATACGAAAGTCTTAGCGTAATCGCATCTTCATGCATATCATAGACTATATCTACTTTACTAGGTAGTTCGTCTAGTATTTTTTTATCAAAGCCTAAATTACCCCAATTGAAATATACCATATGAGAATTAATAAAATATCGAAAAGTGCGAATTTGCGTGGTAACTCCGTTCTCTAAATAGAAGTAAACTAAGGGGTGAATCTCAACTCCTTTTAACTCTTCTACGACCTTCTTTCTTGAAGAATCTACGAGAAAAGAGGGAGTGTATAGAGTTACCGAATGACCTAATTTAACAAGTTCTTCAGTCACGTTCTTAATGTGCGTATAAACCCCAGAAGTATTAAATATATTCCCTATAACGAAAATGTTCATTGTAAAAAATTTTAACTTGCTTGTCCTTTTAATCCTTCTACTCTCTTTATTATCTCATCAACTAGTTCTTTTGCTTCACCTGGGTCTATTATAGCAGCTGAAGCGGCAGCTACTTGAAGGTTACAAGCCTCGCCTAGAGCTTTCTTTGAGGGAACGTAGACATACGGTATCTTCTTTTCCTCGCACAAAAGTGGTAAGTGTGCTACTATTTCTTCTGGCTGTACGTCTTCAGCTATTACCACAAGTTTTGCCTGACCTCTTTCGACAGCTTTAGTTGTCTCGTTAGTACCTTTCTTTACCTTTCCCGTCTCTCTAGCCTTCTTAACAGCTTCTAATACCTTATCGGCTAAATCTTGTGGAACTTCAAATTTTACATAAGACGGCTTAGACATGCGTTCATCCTCCTCCTAGCTCGTCACGCAATAACATATCACTTCTGGGAGATTAAAAAACTTACTCATGTGAAAATATAGCATGAATAACCACATTGTTATTCTTTACTTCCTTTTTATCAATTCTCACAAATCCGAACCTCACGAACTGGACTATATCGTCCTCTTTTAAATTACCAATCTCCTTCTCACCTAAGCCGTGGATTTCACTAACTCCTGCGTTAGGGTCTGCAACATATACTATTACCGGTACGGCTTCGTCTTTCTTTACCCACTGAACGATTTTAGCGTTAATTTTTCTTGCTTCCTCGAGTCCTCTACTATGGTAGATTAACTTTCCTCCCTCAATCGTTACGTTACACAACTCCATTAATCTAAGGACTTTCTCTTTTGCATCGTTTTCGTCAATAAATATAGAGGAACCTGGTTTCACCATAATCTCACGATAATTTGATGGATTTGAAGGGTGATAAGGAATTCTCGCAATTATTTCCTCTGGGATATCAATTACGTACTCCCTTGGCTTCGGAACAAACATTAGCCTCTTAGCAATCTGGTCAAGTTTTTTTCTATTTACAGAAGCAATATTGTCAAAACTAATTGTCGCATCGGACACTTTAAGACCAACAGTAATTATGATCTCTCTGATAGTATCGGGAAGAATGCCTCTTCTTCTCAACCCTGCTAATGTAGGAAGTCTCGGATCGTCAATACCGGCTCCTCTGTCAAGGGCTGTTCTGATCTTGGATTTGCTCATCATAAAACCTTCCAGTTTAAGCCTACCAAACTCATGGACTTCTGGATAAGACCATCCCATGTAATTATATATCCACTTCTGTTTCTCCGCATTCACTGCATGTTCTTTCCCCCTGAATATGTGTGTAACTGTTAAGTCATGATCATCGATAGCACTCGCGAAATTGTAAGTAGGCCATACCCAGTACTTGTCGCCCTCTAAAGGATGCGGATTAGCCTTTACGTCTATAATCCTCAGTAAAACCCAATCCCGTTGTGACGGATCTGGAAGATTCAGATCAGTCTTTAATCTAAGTACAGCCTCTCCTTCTTTAAATCCCCCATTCAACATTTTTTCGAATAGGTCGAGATTAAAAGAGGGTTCCTTATTCCTATTAGGGCAAGGTATCCCTTTATCTCTTTTCTCCTTGAATTCCTCTTCGCTGCAAGTATCTACATATGCATAACCTTTTTCAATGAGCACCTTTGCGTATTTATAGTAGAGCCACAAACGTGCTGAGGCCCTAACTTCTAAGTCCCACTTTATCCCCAACCATTTTAAGTCTTCTCTTATCCAATCGTAAGCTTCCTTAATCGGTTTCTTAACTTTAGGATCTGTGTCATCAAATCTTAGGATGAATTTTCCTTTATACATTGAGGCATATTCGTAAGAGATAATTGCTGCTCTCGCATTCCCTAAATGCAACGGACCATCAGGATTAGGGGCAAAACGTGTAATGAGAGATCCCTTAACGGATATAGCAGGTAATGTTTTTTTACCACTCTCCTCCTTTTTCCTCTCTTCTAACATATCTGGATATTTATCCTTAAGTTCCTTCATTTGATCTTCAACGCTCATAGAGTTTACTTTTTCTACGACTTTCTTAGTAAGGTCTACGATCTCCTTCGCCTTTGATCTTAAGTCAGGTCTATCCGAGAATATTTTACTCACAACCGCATTTACGTTAGCTTTCCCGTTATGTTTAACAGCGTTTTGTAAAGCGTATTTATAAATCAGCTCCTCTATTTCTTCCATGTACATCACCTCTATTTGTGATTAGCATGTTTACAAATTCTGCTACTCCTTTTCCACTTTTCTCCTTAGTTATATAGTTTCCCAATTTCTTTACCTTCTCTTCACCGTTGCCTACTACTACTTTAAATCCCACTTCCTCTAAAAACTCTACGTCAGTGTCTGAATCACCTATGCCTATCACGTCATTTTTGCTTACTCCTAATAACGATAGGAGAAACCTAACTCCGTCACCTTTCCCTTTTTTAGACTTCGAGATGTGAATAGCGTAACCACTAGTTTTAATGTATAATCCTTTTTCTCTAGCCCACTTAACCATTTCCTCTGTTAATTTTGGTGGGGTGAATGTTAAGTCACAACATTTGAAGGGATTTTGCCAACTACCCCTTACGCTGAACAGTTTCTCAAACTCAGTAATTAGACCTTTATCGATCTTCTCACAAACTTCATAGAGCCCTTCGTAATAGACTACGCACCCGTTCTCCGCTACTATTCCTCCATTAAAGCCTAAATACGTATATAGTGCTCTCAAAACTGGGTAAGAATTTCCGCTTACAATACCTACTTTAAAGTCAAGTTTTTGGACTTCTCTTAAAGCTCTGATTGCGTCTAATTCAAGAACATAAGTATCTCTATCAATAGTTAAAGTCCCGTCAACATCGACTAGTATTAGCTTCAACTCAATATATCTCTTGCCCTATTCACAAATTTATAGTCAACGTAAATTCTCCCAATATTTATATATTCTGGTATTGATTTCAGCAGAGTGCTAGACAAATCTTTTAGAGATTTATATTTTCCCTTTGATAATACCTTAATCTTACTTTTATCGATAATTTTTATCTTTTCTTCAAACGGGAAGATTGCATCTCTAGGGATTCCATATCTCTCTAACTTGCTGACCAGCTCCTCTAAGGAAGTAGTAAGCTTGTCAAAAGTAACCTCTTCAAATACGACCTTTGGACCATTTCTATTTAAGAAATTCTTTATCTGCAGCTTTAGATTATCTGATGTATTATAATCTGATAAAGCCTCATATAATTTAGAAAAAACCCATTCGTCGTCCCAATATACCAAGGAACCTTCATTAACACTCTTCTTAATATAGTTTGTGTTAAACAATTCCGGACAGCATGATTCTACCACTTGTTTAAATATGTGGCGTAAATATATCTCGTATCCTAAAATGGTTTTATGATAATACACCGCCTGATACATATGTAGTCTGGATATATAAAAATTCTCTAGACTATATAGCCCTTTTTCTAAGACTATTATGTTACCATCTTCTCCGTAACTAATTGTATCTATTAACCTTTCCAGATCCAAGTTTCCTAATTGAACGCCGGTATGTCTAGAATCCCTTATTAAGTAGTCCATTCTGTCTACATCAACATCACTATCTATAATACTCGAGAAAGAGTTATCTCCATTATATATCTGGAGAATTTTCCCCACATCAACTGAATGCTCCTCAAATATTTCTTTAAGTTCCGCGTCATTACGTATAATTTCGTCCCTCAATACTTTATTACTGAGATTCGATTGAAGGTAAAGCGGTTCAATTGCATGACTAAAAGGAAACTGACCTATATCGTGAAGGAGGGAGGATAAGCGAATAAGATTAAGTTCTTCTGAGGTCATAATACCGCTCTGTTGAAGCTTTTCACCTACTTTCTGCGAAAGATAAAAAGTGCCTAGGGAATGACTAAACCTAGTATGCATCGCGCCAGGGTAAACAAGATAGGCCAAACTGGTTTGTTTTATTCTTCTTAACCTTTGAAAAATGGGAGAATCTATTATCTTTGTTTCAAGATCATTTAAGGTTATGTAACCGTGAATCTCATCAAATACTTTCTTCATTGATATATGACTAAACTAGAAGTATTAAAAATGAATGCCCATCCCAGCTCAGAAGGGCTGCGGGTCCTCGCGGACCCCACGGCCCTTCTGACGTGGGCGGCTTAACTTCCGGGTTCGAGATGAGTCCGGGTGTTACCCGCCCACTATGGCCGGGTGGACAATCTAATGTAATCTCTCAAAGCTTAAAAAAGTATCTGATTTAATACGCCGTTATTTGTTCTTTTGCTGTTGATTAGATTTAGCATATATACCCCATATAAAAAGAGGTGCACCATCTTGGGGACAAGTCCCCTCAATCTTCGGAATAAAGTCGCCCTCTCTGAAAGGCCTCTCAGTAGTGTATCCGCATTTAAGACATTTCAGTACAGTTACAATAGGTTTTTGCTGCTGTTGACTTTGGCTCATTGAGCTACACCTACTGTATTTCCTACTCCTATCATTAATACAGTATCGCCAGGTTTAGTTCTTTCTAGTATCAGCTTCTTAACTAATTCAACAACTTTGTCAGCAGCTTCATACACTTCTTGAGGCATGGATGTAATTGCCTCCTCCATACTCATCTTTACTATCACAGCATCTATTGGTATGTTATACTTTACAGCGACCCTTTCGATCGCAATCTTCTCTGGACCCGGATCTCCCATAGCAACTCCAGTTCCTTCAGCAATATCACCTGTAGTTTCCCCTTCTAACTTTGCTGCTGCGTCAACTGTTATTATTCTTGCCACTTTTCCGTGTTCTCTCTCTACAATTTTCTCTACCGCCTCACCAGGAGTTCCAACTGTAGCCATAGGACCTTCAGCTTTAACTACTATAAGCTTTCTGCCTTCGAATAATGTTTCCCCAGCTATTACTTCTCTACTTGGAGACCATTTTTCTGGAATCGACATTAGAAATCTAGAGGCAACTAATGGACCTAGAGAGTCACCTACTGGAATACCTTGGATAAATGTATCTTGAGCCTTCTCATAGGCTTCAGCCATTTTTACCAAAATTGGAACTACACTCTGCAATTGCAACAGAATGAAATAACTGTTCAGTTTTTTACCCAATAAGAGATAATGTCTGATGACCTTGTGAAGGGTATTTAATGCATTTATAATCTCAGCGGAAACTTCTATCTTACTTCTAGTTACTGGGTCAACATTAGGTAATGTAGTCATTATTATACCTTTAATCCTGTCTTCACTTGTCCTAATTAGTAGCCTCATCCTACTAATTATATCCGTAGGCTCTACACTAACTGGGTCTATAGTAAACATATCTGCAAATCTCTTAGTTAGCTCCTCTGGATTTGATGCACCTTGTTTTTCTAATAATTGTTTAGTTTTACTTTTAGCAGTATTCAAAGACTTCTCTATTTTAGCCAGACCATTTTCTATTTCCCTAGAAGCAAAGTAAATATACATCCTCTGTTGAAAACCAGGTAGCGACATCAAAGCAATGAGAGCGAAGAATACAATATATGCAAGAAAATAGTAAGCACCATTTAATTGATTAGCCGCACCTGATTGAGCTAAGGCTATTATATCTATTACGCCTAACATTCCTCCATCACATTTATGTTATAAACACAAGAGATAATAATTTTTTATTAAGTTATTACTTCCACTCCATCCTTAGTAACTAAGACCGTATGTTCGAATTGTGACACAAAACCCTTCCTAACTTCCAACAGGATAGGATAACCTCTGAGAGCACCTTTCCTCATGAGGGTTCGTATCATCTGTTTTACGTATTCCGCCTCTCCCAGGTTAGCAAACCAACGTTCGCTGAAGGGATTCTTATTTACTTTTTCATAGATCTTCATGAGAAAGCCTTTTTCCTCATCTGTTAACCCCTTAACATCAGTAGACCTTACTGCAAAAATCGTAGTCTCCTTTCCCTCTACCACTTTTCCTCCACCGTCCGTAGCGAAGGGTTCGATAGCGTAAGTATTATCCTCGATTATCCTTCCCATTCCTCTCTCGTAAACGTTTGGAATAAATATCCCTGCATGAAGTTCATAACGCCTAATCAAGTGACCGCCGAGGTTCGCTATGGGTTTATATCCGTAGCTCTTAATAGTCCTCTCAATCGCCTTTCCGATTTCTCCGATATCTACTCCTGCCCTTATAGTCTCTATAGCCTTATCTAGGGCTTCCTTTGATGCCTCAGCTAATTTTTCATATTTAGGATCTAAGACTACTGTTACGGCAGTGTCCGTTATGTAACCATCAATGTGAGCACCTAAATCTAATTTAACAACCGCATTTTCAGGGATCACTTTAGTGTCGTTGATCACGGGACTGTAATGAGCAGCTTCATTATTTATAGACAGATTGCATGGGAACGCAGGAAAGGCTCCACTCTCGATTATTATTTTCTCAACGGTTTCGCAAATGCCTATAACCTTTACCCCAGGCTTAATTAACTTCGCCCCTTCTTCTCTCGCCTTAGCCGCAATTTTTCCAGCTTTTCTTAGTATTTCTATAACCTCTTCATTCATGAGGGTATATAAAGAAAGGAAGTTTTAATTTTTAGCTTAGAAATATTCTATTATGCCACAACTACGTTGGTTAGGTCATGCGGCTGTCGAACTTTATATAAACGGTAAACATATTATTATAGACCCATTAATAAAAGATAACCCCTTATCCCCCGTAAAGTTAAACTATTTTGAGAATAACCTAGACCTAATTGTAGTAACTCATGACCATTACGACCACTTAGGAGACACAGTTGAACTGATTAAGATGAACCCTAAAGTAAAGGTCTTCGCTACTTACGATTTAGAAGCCTATCTAGCTAATGAGTACAAGATTGATTGGGACAAATTCATACCGGCTAACGTAGGAGGATACGTAGATTTCGACGGTATCAAACTTGCGTTGACAAAAGCTGTTCATTCTAGTGAGCATAGTGATCCCACTGGTGTAATAATTAACGGAGACGGAATAACATTATATCATGCTGGGGACACGGGGATCTTTGAAGACATGAGGTTAATAGGTGAGTTGTTTAAGCCTGATTACACTCTATTACCTATTGGCGGAAGGTTCACTATGGATCCTCAACAAGCGGCTATAGCGGTAGAGATGTTAAAGCCTAGAAAATATGCAATACCAATTCATTATAATACTTGGGATTTAATCAAAGTAGATCCTAATGAGTTCGTAAGAGAAGTGAATAAAAGAGGTTACAAGGCATTATTACTTCAGCCTGGACAGAGCGTGGAACTCTAAATGTTAAGCGAGAACGAGATTAAAATAGTTGAATATTTGAAGACGAAACCAGACAGAACTGCATCAGCTGAGGAGATTAGCAAAGCTTTATCAATCCCGATTTCCTCTATCTATAGCCTCGCCCAACTATTAAAGGAAAAGGGATACGTAAGGACTGAAGAGAAAAAAGTAACTAAATATGAGCTAACAGAGGAGGGTAAACTAAGGCTTCAGAATGGAATGCCCGAAGAGAAGCTGATCAAGATCCTTAACGGGCAAAGTAAAAAAATAAGCGAGCTCAGAGAGGTCTTAGGCGAGGAATTAGAAATCGCTTTAGGTTGGGCGAGAAGGAAAAACCTTATAAAAATAGATAAAGACACAATCACCCCTCTTGTTAACGACTATCACTCCCCAGAACTTGACCTATTGAGAGACCCTTCTAAGATAGACAATGAGAATTCAAAACAGTTAATTTCGAGGAAGCTAATAACTGCTAAACAAGAGACGTTTCTTCTATTAATCCTAGTACAAGACGTAGTGGAAACTATCAAAGCTATAACTTATATTACACCTGAAATCCTTAGGAGTGGTGAATGGAAAAAATCCCCGATTAAGGAGTACAACGTTGAAGCGGAACCACCTTTCTATCCGTTAGCTAAGAAACACTTTTTCAAGGAGTTCTTGGAAAGATTAAGGGACGTAATGATAGAACTCGGATTTACTGAAGTTAATGGAAATTACGTTGAACTTGAATTTTATAATTTTGACTTACTGTTCCAAGCACAAGATCACCCCGCAAGAGAAATACATGATAGCTTTATGATCGAAGGTAAGGGAGAAGTTAGAGACGAGGAGTTAATTGAAAGAGTTAAAGAAATGCACAAGAAGGGCTGGAAATACGAATGGGATGAAAACGTTGCCCTGAGACTGGTTCTAAGAAGCCAGACCACCGCAGTAACGTCAAGAGTTTTAAGTTCTAAACCTAAACCACCGATAAGGACTTTCACTATCGGTAAAGTCTTTAGACCAGACTCAATTGATGCGACCCATTTAATTGAGTTCCATCAGCTAGACGGTCTTGTAATAGAGGATGGTTTTACATTTAGAGATCTGCTAGGCGTTTTAAAGGAGATATTTTACCAGATAGGGATAAAGGAAATTAAATTCAAGCCAGCTTACTTTCCGTTCACCGAACCAAGTGTGGAAGTCTACGGAAAGATTGAGGGTCTCGGCTGGGTAGAAATGTCAGGAGCGGGACTATTAAGACCCGAGATTCTTCAGGCAGTAGGAATAAATAGTGACGCAGGAGCATGGGGAATAGGAATAGACAGACTTGCAATGCTTCTTTTCGGCTTGAAAGATATTAGATTATTATATGCTAATAGTATAGAGTTTCTCAGAACATTTACGGGTTGAGACTCATGGTAACTATAGTAGTCTATAAATGGGATATAATTAATCAACTGAAGATAAAGGAAAGCGAACTAGAAGAGCTACTTTTTAACTTAAAGTCCGAAGTTAAACCAGTTGATCAAGATCATGTCGAAATAGAGATTAATAACGATAGGCCAGATCTTCTATCCTCCTCTGGAATAATAAGAGCAATTAAGGGATTAAAGAAGTTAGAACTGGGAGAAGCCAAGTATGAGGTAAAGAAAAGCGAATACACATTAAGCGTGGAAAACGTTGATACAAGACCCTATGCAATAGCAGGAATAATAAGAGGAGTAAGATTTGATGAGGACACACTGAAGGAATTGATACAATTTCAAGAAAAACTTCATATAACTATAGGAAGAAAGAGGAAAAAGGTTGCAATAGGCATCCACGACTTAGATAAGATTACGTCTAAAAATATTGTATATAAAGAGATCCCACTAAATTACAAATTTATACCACTTAACGGGAATAAAGAAATAACCGTCAAAGAAGTTTTAGAGTCTACAGACCAAGGAAAACAATATGGAAATATATCAGTGAAGAACGGGAAAACTCCAGCGATAATGGAAGATGACGGAAGCATACTGAGTATACCGCCCGTTATAAATTCAGAAAAAACTAGAATAGAGCTAACTACCAAAAATCTTTTCATAGATGTGACCGGTACGTCTTTAGATGCCGTGATCTCTACCTTAGACCTATTAACTACTAACCTCGCTGAGATAGGCGGGAAGATAGAGCAAGTAAAAGTTTTAAGCGCACAACAAGACTTCTGGTCTCCACTGCTAAAGCACACGACGATGAGAATCTACTCGGATTATGTAAATAAAAAATTAGGAGTAAACTTGCCAACCAGTCAGATAGTAGAGTACTTAAGAATGGCCAGATTTGACGCTGATAGTATGAGTAAAAATGAGATAGAAGTTATTATCCCCCCTTATAGGGTAGATATAATTTCACAGATTGACTTGGTCGAAGATATAGCTATGATGATAGGATATCAGAACCTTGAACCTTCGACATATAAACTTTCGAAAATCGGGAATGCGTCTGAAAAGACTTTAATCAGCAGAAAATTGAGGGACTTAAGCGTAGGGGCTGGTTTCACGGAGATATTTACTTTCGTTCTAACTAACGATAGAGAAATTCAGGGTGATTACGTGAAAATCTTAAATCCAGTAACTGTGGACTATACTGTTATTAGAAACTCCTTAATTCCTACAACACTATACTTCTTGAAACAAAACCAGCACTCAAGAATGCCTATACTTGTGTTTGAAATAGGCGACGTCGTAATTAGGGGAAATACAGATACGGGCTATAAAAACTCAACCAGAGCAGTTTACGCAATAATGGACAGTAAGGTTAGCTTTGAGGAGCTTCAAGCTAGAATTCACCAGATCCTTTATAATTTGAAAATAAACTTCAGCTACAGAAAAAGTGAACACCATCTCCTAATTAAGGGTAGGACTGCTGAAATAATCAGAGATAACTCTGAGGTTATAGGAATAATAGGAGAAGTCCATCCAGAGGTTTTAGAAAAACTGGGGATCGAATATCCAATAGTTATAAGTGAAATATACGTAGATAAACTCAGTGGCGATAACGAATGATAACACTACTAAGTAGCGGAGTAAGGATATACTACGAAATGAAGTCCCAACCTGGTTTGACGAGTACTGTAGTCCTAATACACCATCTGGCAGGAAGTGTTAAAAGTTGGAAACATGTTTATCCTATCCTAGCGTCAAAATTCAATGTGTTAATTTACGATTTACGAGGACATGGTAGATCATCAATACCCTCCTCTCCCTACTCGATCGAAGAACATTCATCTGACTTGAGAGAACTTCTTGAAGTAGAAAATATCAAAGACCCAATTATTATTGGTCATTCACTGGGTACTCTAATTGCCATAGATTACGCATTAAAGTACAGCATCAAAAAACTGGTTTTGATAGGGGCATTATATAAAGCCCCCGCCAGAGAACCTTATGAGAAGATGATTTCTATAGCACTCTCTCTCGGTATGGAAGCTCTAGCAGAATATAGGAGAAAGGCAAATGACTTCTCACCTACTTTATATATGAACCCTAGAGCATGGAACGACCTCCTTGAAGTATATCGCGAAAACACACCTCTTGGCTATAAATACGCTGTAGAAGGTTTGCTTAACGCTAAGGATTACTCAAATGACCTAGAAAAGATAGATGAAGATACTTTAGTTGTGTACGGGAGTGAGGATAAGCTAGTACAAAACTTACAAGTATTCCAACAAAAAATTCGAAAATTGAAAAGTAAGGTATTTCAGGGATATGGTCACTTCCTTAACTTTGAATACTCAGAAGAACTTGCTAATGAAATCTTAGCCTTCTTGAATACTTCCGCCTAATTGTTTGCCTATTTCCATAAGCTCCTTCTTACAATTTTTAACTTTTTTCTTTATTTCTTCTTCGTTCTCAGAACTACCGGCAATTTGGACTTCCAGTAGAGGATTATCGAGTTCTTTTCCTTTGGGATGTGTCTTTATATAAAGATTGTATTTCTTAACTAATTGTTTCACGTACGGGGCTAACGCTGACTCCATCACACCTTTAATGATGAAGTTTTCCTCATAATATTTCTTATTAGGTCTGTTACTCAAGTAACGGGATAGAAAGTTTTCCAAGACGTTTTCCATCTCTCTCGGAACTCCTGGAGCGGCGAGTATTTCTATTCCTTGATAATTTATGTAAATTCCCGGAGCTATCCCAGCTTCGTTCTCGACCGGTATACTACCTTGTGGCATCAAAGCCATTTTTCTCCTTTCTTCTGTAAGTTGTATTCCTAATCTAGAGTACTTTTCAATTAACATTTGAAGAGCTCTTTGGTTTAGCTCAAGTGGTCTATTAATTGCGAGAGATAAGCCTTCACTTGTCTTATCATCATAAGTAGGGCCTAGACCCCCAGTAGAAACTATTAATTTAGGTTTTCTACTTAGCGATTCTATAAAGGCTTGTTTTATTTCATCGAGTTCGTCCATAACTACCGTTATTCTCCTTATAGTAAAACCTATTGAAACCAATCTTCTAGCTATATGGGAGGCATTTGTGTTAACAGTTCTACCGCTCAGTATTTCATTTCCTACGGTTATAATTTCAGCGTAACACTCACACACAAAAATAGATAAAAGGGCGAAGATTAATTATTTTGTGCGTGAACTGTTAAATGTTTGAACGTTACCTATCTAAAGACACTGAGATGCTAAGGAGCTCCGAAATAAGAGATCTGCTTAAATTAACTGAAGGAAAAAAAGTCATCAGCTTAGCCGGTGGTTTACCAGACCCTTCTACTTTTCCCGCTGAAGAAATAGAAAAGATTACATCAGATATACTTAAGAAGAGTCCTGAGAGAGCACTACAGTATTCTACTACTTCCGGAATAGTTGATTTCAGAAAGGAATTAGTAAACCTATCTGCAAGAAGGGGGATTACTGGGATAAATGAGAACAATATATTTGTTACCGTAGGAAGTCAAGAAGCTTTATTTATGATCTTTAATTTACTCGTTGATCCAGGAGATACGGTAATCGTAGAAATGCCAACCTATTTAGCTGCACTAAATATTCTAAGGGCAAGGAAGCCCAATTTCATAGGAGTTAAGGTTACGGAGAAAGGTCCCGACATCGACGAACTGGAGAGGAAGGTTAAGGAGAGTATATCTAACGGTAAGAAGCCAAAGTTGATGTACGTAATTCCAACAGCCCAAAATCCTGCTGGAACTACGATGAGTTTAGAGGACAGAAAAAGGTTGTTAGAAATAGCTGAGAAATACGACTTCCTAGTAGTGGAAGATGATGCCTACGGATTCTTAGTCTTTGAAGGGGAAAGTCCTGCACCTATTAAAGCTTTAGACAAATCGGGTAGAGTTATTTACACTGGCACTTTCAGCAAAATCTTAGCACCGGGATTAAGGCTGGGATGGATAGTGGCGTCTGAAGAATTTACTCATGAGTTGGAGTTATATAAGCAGAATGTGGATCTTCACACTCCTACTTTCACCCAAATGATAGCGATGGAAGCTATTAGGAGAGGAGTTATAGACAGGCAAATACCCAAGATAAAGGAGACTTATCGTAAGAAAAGGGATGTAATGTTGAGTGCTATAGAAAAGTATTTCCCTAAGACAGCTAGATGGAGTAGACCGGTAGGAGGGATGTTCGTATTTACATGGCTTCCTGAGAAGATAGACACAGTTAAAATGCTCGATGATGCTATGAAAAGAGGAGTTGCTTACGTACCTGGTTCTAGCTTTTATTATGACTATAGTGGAAGAAATACCATGAGACTAAACTTCAGCTATCCAAGCCCAGAAGAATTAGAACAAGGGATAAAGATCTTAGGACAAACTATTTCTTCTTATTTATGACATGAAAATTTTTTCTGCGTTAAGTATAACCCCAGGTTTTGGTGTAGGTATCGAAGCCTCAAGAGAATCAGATGAAACTATTAACTCATTGAATAATTTGTCACTTATCTCATCTTCGATATAGTCGAAGACCCCGTCCATTTTTATTGGTTCAATAAATTTCACATTTAGCCTTGTAGGTATTATCGATGGCCAACTGTTAAGGAATCTCGGAAGGGCTAAGATATCACCTTCCTTAGAACCAAGTTGTAAAAGTATTCTTATCCAGCTCCTCATACTACCAGCGAATACTATATCCCAGTTACCACCATCTTTAACCTCCTCTACCCCGTATAGTCTGACTTTATATCCCTCGTCGTTATATAGATATATTCTATTTGCATAACCTACTAACGTTAATGCGGATATATATGAAACGAGACCACCACCTATTATTAACACGTTAAACCCTCTCACTATCTTTCTCAGTTGTAAACCAATACTCACAAATGGATATAGAATATACTTAACGTCATAATCGTTCGGCAAGATTACTAAACTATCGCTGGGTACTACAGCGTTTTCAGCTAAGATTCCGTCTATTTCTGTTCCGATACCTCCATACTTTTTAGAGTAAGGGAGAACTATGGCTTTTTTACCCTCAATGTTTTTATCGACCTCAATCCCTGCATTTCTTACTTTAACTATGCCGGTACTACCCAGAATTCTCTTTGGTTCTACCCAAAGAAAGCCCGTGTATATAGCATTCTCTATTCCTGTTAGTAGCACTAGAGAAGGTGATACCATTACATAATCCTTATTTATAGGTCTTTCTACAACGTCTTTCATCGTAATACCTAAATCGAATACTATTGCCTTCATTCGTAACAAATAATGTATTTCACTTATTAAATTTTCGACTGATAATGGGTTTAAATGCGCATAATCCATAATCTCAGCAAAGAGGCTAGGACTAGGATTATTGAACTTCTACTACAGAAAAGAAGCAAAAAGGAGCTAGCTGAAGAACTGGGTTTATCTCCAGCAGCAATAACGAAGTTTTTGAACAATACGACCCACCCTAGCGATGAAACCATTGAGAAGGCTTTTAAGATAGCTACTGAACGAGAGAAGAGAGAGATCATAGATATCATTCTCGACGACTTATTGGAGAGTTTAGAGGAGTTTGTAGAGGAGACTAATGTAATGGGTAGAAAAATACTTAAGATCAAAAAGATCATAAACTCAGCTATGTTCTCTTAGGCTCATATAGAGGACATGTTATACAAATGTCGGAAAACTTTGCCACCACAACTTTTTTACTACCATTCTCTAGAACCACTATTGCATCTTGGGGAATCCCTAATTTTTCAGGTTCACTTATGCTCCATGCGTTACAAGTATCATTGAAAACATGTCTGCAAGTTTTCGCTTTCCACAGACCTTGTGACCGGGCTATATTTAACCAGCTAGTAATTGTAAAGAGTCTATCCAACTGTGACTTGACGTTATTAAACTCTTGACTAGTAGAATCGTTTAAGTTCTTTATTTTTTCCCTTAACTCCTTTATCTCCTCTTCAAGATCTGATGCAGAAATTAATACTACGTTATTTTTTAAAGTATCTTCATTTGTTATGCTCATGTTTAGATCCTCTACTTGATACCTTTTTAAGGGAAATTGCCAAATACAATTCCATGGTTAAGGAATTATACAAAGAGAGGGTCAAGGTTCTGACCGATATTTGGGGAAAAATACTGGAGAACACTAACGTTACAAGAGAACAAGTTCTCAAAATACTTGAAAAGTCTTATGAGGAAAAACACATAAAACCGATCAGAGGTTTCAAAGCCGATGAATTATACGAGAAAGAGCTAATCAGCCTTTACGTAGTGGGAAAGGACGGATTGGGTTTACTTAATGAATATCGAGAATTATTCGATAGGGTCTTTCCCTCAGAAATAAAGTTCGATAATGCAGCACAGCTTATTATAGAGAATAAACCTTTAGAAGCCTACGAGATGCTGGATAAGGATAAATCAAGCCTTGCTAAAACCTTAAGGCTTATTTTTATAGAAGGTATATTCTCCTTCAAACCCGAGCAGGCACTATATGATGCATTACGTATTCTAAGCTCAGTTAACGTTGACGAAATCCAGCACACAGCGATCAGTTTTGCAAGATTTTATACGGCATTTAAGATAGCCGAGGGAATAGCAACTAGGAGCATTAGAGACAAGTTGAGTCTAGAAGCCCAAAAGAGAGCTATAGCTATAAACATAGGTATAAAGTACCCTCTTCCAAAGCCAGAATATATAGCAATGATAGCAGAAAAAGTGTTTACTGTTAGTCCTAAAACTATAAAGAAAATTATTGGCTCATGAAATGATTTTTAAATTTATAATTAGATTATAATTATTGATGCAAAATTTATCATCTACGCAAAGGGAGATACTTCTAGCTCTAGTAGACTTATACAATAAGAATAAAAGAATGATAAAAAGTAAGGAAGTAGCAGACGTTATAGGAAAGGATGAAGGGACCGTAAGAAACATAATACTTAGCTTAAAAGTTCTCGGATTAATTGAATCGAAGCCCGGGCCTAATGGTGGATATGTACCAACACTCAAGGCTTATGAAACAATAAAGAACCCTATAATAACACCTATTCTGGATCAGTTAAGTCTATACAAAGATGGTTTTGAAACTGATATAAAGATAAGTAATATAGAGATTCTTGATATTACTAATCCTTCTGGGAATAAAGTTCTATTAAGGGTTAGCGGTGAACTAAAGAAGATAAAGGTAGGTGATACCGTAAAAGTAGGTCCGGTACCTTATAGCAGGCTCGTAATAGAGGGTGTTGTAATACATATTGATGATTCAAGGAAGGAATTGATCCTAGATGTTACAAGAATGATTAGTATTCCGAAGGTTCAAGTCAAGAATATAATTTCTAGAAAATTAATCGCTCTAAAACCTAGCATGACTCTCAAGGAGGCATCACAAATACTTTATAAAGAAGGAATAAGAGGGGCTCCGGTTTTAGATGAGAACGAAAAAACCTTAGGGATACTTACTACAGCAGACATAATAAAGGCGTTCTTTGAAGGAAACTATGAGGCGAAAGTTAGTGATTATATGAAGACTAACGTGATTAGTATAGGGGATGAGGACGACATAATGACAGCCATAAGAAAAATGCTAATATATAACGTGGGTAGGCTTCTAGTACTATCTAGAAATCAAAAGGTAGTAGGAATAGTAACTAGAACAGATATTCTTAAGACTATTGCTGGATTGGAAGAGTTAGTAAATGCATGAAAGAATTGCAATCGTTACAAGGAATAATAAGCTAATAGAGCTGAAGAATATAGCCAAAGGAGATGATAGGTTTCAAGTAGATCCTGAGGAGTTCTATAAATACACAAATGAGATAAAAGCAATAGTTCATACGCACAAAGACTCTTGTGAACCTTCCTTGTCTGACTTACAATACATGAGCTTATGGGAAGTGCCATGGATTATTTGTAGCAAAAAATGTGTAAAAGCATACTTATTCACTGCTCTCGGTATACTGGAGATTGACGTCAATTCCCTTATTCCTAAGGAACTCCACAACCTTCTCATGAAGCTTCTTCAATAATTCTCTCTTATCTTCTGCTAATACTACATCAGAGTACTCTTTCAGCAATATATTATGAGCGAATGGACTCGGAATATTGAACGGGCCTACTACTTTAACCATAATTTCACCACTTCTTACTTTGCTTACTATCTCTATCGCTCTTTTTATATCCATGTAATCCTCTAAAATTTCCCTTATGGTCTCCTTGAGGACAGGAAAATCTTCCAACTCTTTTACAACTCCAAGCAGAACCTCCGAGTTTAATTGCCTACGATCAATATTCGTCTCCCTACCTTTATAGCGCTTTAGTAACATAAACGATCTTTCAGCACAATGTCTAAACCTACGCTTCAGCATCTCAGTCCTCATTATTACTCTACTTAGTATATCATACATTTCATTAGGGTTAAGCCTAGCTAAGATTGAACCTATATCATAGTCAACTATGTTCGGTAGCGTAATTATAAATCCGTTATCTGTAACTGCTATTCTTAAGTCAGTTTTTAGGTCGTTACTCATAACGTAAGCTACAGCTCTAGATAAAGCATCTAAGGTTCTCCTTCCATAGAGGGCATGAAAGATAAAGTTCCTTCTTCCCTCTTCATCATCATAAATTTCTATCACAATTAGCTTATCCGTCGGTACAACACCAGCGAACATATATTGCTCGTATATATACGTGTAAATAGACTTAGCTCCGGATTTCGATAACTCATATTCTTTTGCAATCTCTTCTATAACATCTCTCGCGTTAGCGCCATGAGAGATATACTCGGCAACCATACCTCTGAACTTTCCTATTTCAAGTGCTGAGTCGTAAGCTAATGGTAACATCTCCGAAAACCAACTAGGAACAGTAGGTCTTTGTCCCTCTGCATCTCTCACGATAATTACGTTATTCTCACTTCTAATAAATTCGTACGTCTTTCCGGCAAGGACGAATATATCTCCGGGAGTAAGAATTTCTACGAACTCTTCTTCGAGGTTTCCTACGTATTTTCCTTCTTCTGTCTTGACCGGAATCATAGCCTCATCGGGGATTGTACCGCTATTGAGGAAGAATATCATTCTAGCTCCGCTTTTAGGGTAAATTACATTATCTTTTAGCCTGATTTTCGCATAAACTCTTTTATCTTCCAGTTCGTAACCACCAGCTAAATAATTAACTACGCTCAAGAACTGCTTCTTTGAAAGGTTAGAATAGTTATAAGAGTTAGTGATGATCTCAAATAGTTTATCAATTGAAACAGGGGAAATTAAGGACGACGCTACTATTAATTGGGCTAAAACGTCTAAAGGTGAGGATGGTATGTGAATACTGTCTATTTTTCTCTGCCTTGCTAGTTGTGCCAAAATCGTGCATTCTACTAGATCATCCCTATCTACAACAACTATTCTCCCCCTGCTCACATTTCTTATATGATGACCCGCTCTCCCTATCCTTTGCAATAATCGGCTTACACTCTTAGGGCTGCTTAAGAGTATGACTAGATCAATGTATCCGATATCTATACCGAGTTCTAGACTGGTGGAAGAAACTACGACTTTTAACTTTCCTTCTTTAAGCTTCTCCTCTACATCAAGCCTCACATCTCTACTCAAACTACTATGATGAGCAGCTACTAGGTCAGAGTCAAATATCTTCTCCTCCTCAAATAATTTTCTAAGCTTGTAAGAGACTCTTTCGGCAGCACTTCTAGTGTTTGTAAATACTAAAGTTGTCTTATATTTCTTAATTTCGGAGATCAAGAAATCATAAATCCCCTTACTAACCTCCTCTTCCGACGCGTGAACTAAGTCCCTTACTGGCGAAATAACTTTGATGTCTATTGGTTTAACAAATCTAGCATCGATTATTTCAAAGCTTCTGTTACGTCCTACCAGAAATTTTGCTACTTCTTCCAATGGAGATACAGTGGCACTTAATCCGATCCTAACTATCTCGTTTTTAGCTACCAAATTCTGATATAGTTCTAAAAGTCCAGATAAATACGCTCCTCTTTTACTGTTAGCGAGCTCATGAATCTCGTCAATTATTACCCACCTTACATTAGCGAGTTTATCTCTGAATTTAGGGGAAACTAAAGATATCCCGAAAGATTCAGGGGTAGTTATCAGTATGTGAGGAGGGTCCCTAAGCATCTTTTGCTTTTGGTACGACGTAGTGTCACTCGTTCTAATACCCACTTTTATCTTAGGTAAGTCTGGATATAGAGAGCTGAGTTCCGACAAAGGTTCAAGTAGGTTTCTGTGCATATCATTATTTAACGCTCTTAACGGGGAAATGTAAATGGCGTAAATCATATTCTCTAGATTACCTTCATAACCCATTTTGATCAAGGTATCTAAAATACCAAGAAAAGCTGCCAAGGTTTTTCCGCTACCAGTCGGACTAGAGACAAGCACATTTTTACCGGCTTTTATTAAGGGAATTGCTCCCCTCTGTGGTGGTGTAAAAGTCTTATACTTTTCCTTAAACCATTTTGCTACTTGAGGAGTAAGGAGTTTATATATCTCTTCATCAGAAATAAAGTTAAAAGCTTGAACTTCCATGTTAATGTTATTAAGTGACATCAGTTTAAAAGAGATTGTTGTATTATTTATTGTAACCAAACACCGTATATAAGTAACCTGAGGAGTAGTACAATAACCAAAGACCAGTAATGATATAAGAGTGAAGGAAGTATATTATCGAAGCTGTAAAATACATCAGCCCAAAGACCGCAATTACGGCATTTATTCTTCTAACCTTAGATTCAAAAGAAACTTTCACATTGCCTTTAGGGGTAACTACGTAAACTTTATCTTTATATAGAATACCTTTGAAGAAGCTTATAGTAATGAAGGGAGATATTGCTACTGTAAGTGCAGAGAGGGCTCCAATAGCCATTAAACTATTCTTGAATCCCAATCCCAACCTTAATGCCAATATAAAGAGGGTTATCGCATACAGAACCAAAATTGCCATCCAGAGCAAGAACAGAGGAGTCCTCAAAATATCTCCGAACTTAAAAGGAGCGAGAACAGCAACCAGTGTTGCCAATATGAAAGTAATTATTATTGGAGTATATTGTAAAAGGTGAAATACCATGTCCATCTTTTGAGATAAACTATAAGGTGAGCTTAAGATGTATTTTATCCTGTTTCTCAATACCTCACCTGTACCTAATGCCCATCTGGTTTGTTGGACATAAAACCCGTATAAGTTATCAGGAACCTCTATATATATCGGCACTCCAGAGGAGCATACTCTTTTCCCTATGTGTGCCATTCTAGCACCTATTTCAAGATCGTCTTGTATTAGACTGTAATCCCATCCGTGAAGTTTTTCTAACACTTCTCTTTTAAATATAGTTCCGCTCCCTACTGGGAATGGTCTTAAACCTATGCTCTCTTTACCTCTGAACAAAGCTCTGCTTGCTAATACTGTTGTAGCGACTAATCCTTTAGCTAAGTTAGAATACATATTATTTGTATATCCATTCCATTCAAAAACGACAGCGTCGCAATTACTCTCAATCATTTTAGCGTAAGCCTTAATTAAGGCGTCACGAGGAAGTCTTGAGTCTACATCTATGGTCAGAATTAGGTTTCCTCTCGCCATTTCAAACCCATAAGATAGTGCACCGCTCTTGAAACCCAGTCTTTTTTCCCTCCTGAATAACCTAACGTTAAGGTATTTAGGGATTTTTAAGGTACTCTTAAGGGTAGAAAAGTATTGTTCATCATCATCTGAAACTATGATTACCTCAAGCTTTTGCTTATCCCATATTAATGTATTTATGTTATCTATTAACCCTTGAATCACGTCTAATGACTCGCCTTTAGTAGGGACGATTATAGAAAGGAAGGGCAAATTTGTCTCTTTTAAATCTGGACTTAAAACGAGAACTTTTTTAGAGCGATAATAAAGTATTAGTTGATACAATACGAAGAGCGAAGGATAGAGGAACAATAAGAGTTTTAATACTAGTATTAGCATTTTAGAGATAGTTCTTCTCTCGGTATAAAAAATTTATAGACATGCCTAGTGGATTTAGGGGGGAACCTAAGGCCCATAGAAGCTAACTTAATAACGGTCTCTTTATCTATAGGTGGTAATGCAATCCCATCAGGTTCAGTTACTTTAACGGCTTTTAATCCTAACTTTTCAAATTTTTGCTTTAAGTGTTCAGTTTTCCAATAAAGGCGAAATATACTCTCATCACATATAATCTTAATACCTTTTATTGTTGCACAATATCTTTTTCTCTGATCGTAAGAAGCGAGTAGATAGGAGTTAATGAAAAGATTAAACGTGTTTTCATTCTCTATTTTAAGATACCAGTTTTCTATTTTTATATCTTCGCTATGATAATCTACAAGAACTACTGGTATTTTATCTAAGCCTAGTATAACAGCCGCTTGATGCCTATGATGCCCGTCTAATATCGTAAGAGAGCTTCTATCTACCACTATAGGAACAATTTTACAAAATCTTTTTAACTTATTTATATTCTCAACGACTATACTTTCTATCACATCCTCATGTGGCTTGAGGTCTAGAGGGTTTAGCCATTCCAGTGTAAAACTCACAACAATTTTTCAATACACATGAGTTGCATAAAGGTTTTCTTGCTTTGCAAGTCCTTCTGCCGTGGTGAATTAATAAATGATGTAAATTAAGAAGATCCTCTGATTCTAAGAAACCCAAGAAGTAATTCGATATATCTTTATAGCTTGGTGACTTGCCTAAAATTCCCAACCTGGTAATCACTCTTTTTATATGAGTATCAATCGGGAACGCTTTGCACTTAAGACATGTAACCAGTACAACATCTGCAGTCTTATAGCCAATTCCCTCTATACTAAGTAAAAAGTTTCTAAAAGTATTACAGTCCTTAAACTCGAGTTTATACTCTAGGAATGCCTTAGCTGCGTTTCTTATATATCTTGCCTTAGAGTTAGAAAGACCGCATATTCTTATAGCACTTCTTATATCTTCCATCTTTGCGTTTAGCAATAATTTCGGCTCTATACCTATTTTTTCTTCTAAGTTTTTGTACGCAGTCATAGCTGACTTATCAGTAGAGTTCTGAGATAGAATTGTAGCTATTAGAGTTTTAAAAATATCACCAGATCTTTTACAAACATGGTAAGCTATGAATTCTTCCTCATTCAACTCCTTATATGCTTTTCTAAGCAGTTCGTAAATTTGAGCAACCGTACACATCCTAATAGGACTTATTTCACTCTACACTAATAAATTATGTAAAAAAGATTAGAAGTTAACGTAAAATTAAGTAAAGTAGAAATAATTCCCGTTAGCTAGTAACACTATAGTACTGTCTTTAGAGACTACTATGTTCACATGATAACCGCTCGCATTTAATATATTATATATTGATACAATTTGTAGTGGCTTCACCACGAAATTGTTAATATTATATGTTACATTATATATAATTATCTTGCTTATTGTAATGTTATACTGACCGTAATTATAAACGAAAATCCCAGACAAATTATTTGAGACTCTGATCAAAGTTATCTGAGTATCTATTGCGTTTTGTAGAGCATTATACGACGAGCTAACTTGACTCTGCGTATTGTTATAAAGATTACTAAAATATACAAACAGAGGGACTGCAAGAGAGATGGTGATTAATGTAACTATTAGAGAAGAAAAAATAGAGGATATCGCCTTCATATATATCACGTAGTTTCAGATGCCAGAACATTTAGTGCTACACTAAATTGTTTCCCTACACCAGTAGTTCCGTATATTATTACGGTGTAGTATTGTCCAGCATTATATACTCCTTTAAGAAGGTAGACGTGCTGGTAAGTCTGTCCTGGCAATATGCTGGTAAGATTGAAGTTAGACACCGGTTGACCGTTAACATATACTGAAGTTATATTTACGTTAACATTACCGTCATTAACCAATGTTAATTGCAAATAGGCTTGAGATGTAGACGGATTTATTATTATTTGTGCTTGAGCGTTCACGCTAACGTTTTGGGTCAAATTACCGAACATGCCTTGACTATATGCATACAGTAGAGCACCTAATGCTATAGTTATAGCAAGTACTATTACTGTACCTAATATGGATGAAATACCTTTTTTACTCTTATGTTGCATCTTCTAATCCCTCATAAAATATCTATCTTTTAAATACCATGAGGGAAAGCCGAAAGTATTGTTGCTATTACTAGCGGAGTAATAACTGCCGGTAAGTAAAATGTAACAAATCTAGAGATTTTTGAGAATATTAGACCGTTAGCTAAACTGTAGAAGAATATCACTAGATCTTGTAATTCCACGTTCTTACTGTTACTAAATACATTCCCTAGCATGGAAAATGTCAACCACAACATAATAGGTGTTAAGAATAACATAGCATCAAATAGCCTTAATTGTCTCAGCATACTATTTCTCATTATAATTATATCGTTAACCAAATCCGAAAGTTCTTCCAGTCCTACACTGGTCAAACCAGATTTACTCAATATCTTCAACGTATTCATCACGTTATTAAACAGCTTAGATGACGTATTCACTTCAGGAATCTCGTTATCTATAGAAACCTTTCTAATTATATCCTCAAGAATTTTATAACCGAGGCCTTTTTTAGCTCTTACCTTAGTCAACGAAGTAACAATACTGTAACCGATTTTCATGTAATCCGAAACTTGATTTAAAATATCTGGTAGTTGAGAGAGTAGATAGTTTGCAACAAGGATTTGCTGATAAATGTATAACAGAGGAATCGACAAGATAGTTATAATTGCAACGAATTTTATAATCAAATTCAAAGGCGTTAAAGTAATTAAAATCAGGGCTGGCAGAGGCAAAATATATTTATAGCTAGCCTTAATTTGATAGTCTCCTACAGGCTGTATTGCTGATATGAGAAATATGAACGCAGGTGTAAATATCAATGGGAATAGTAATTGTAAGATATTTATCTTGAAAGCAAATTGAAAGCCTACTAGAACAATTGGCAGTAATAAATAAACTGCAAATATCATTTCAGAGAGCTCCGCCGATCTCTCTACATAATTCCTGTACTCTTCTCTATATGACTGTAAAATTTCTCTCATAGACTCCCTCATTCTGTCCTTTATAGATATACCGAGGTCAGCTGCTATTAGAAACTTAGAATATATTTTTCCTAGTAAATCATCTTTGTGTAAAATAGCTCTCCTCTCAACCGCCTTGTAACTTGACTCATTTAACACCTCTTTACTCTTTTTAATCATCTGGTACTCTACCGAGGGAACCTTTAGGCCCCTTACATTTAGTAATTCTTCGATAGTCTGAAGGACATTTTTATCAATTAACGAATTTACATATGCAATTATAGATATAAGAGGAGCCTCTTGGTTTACTTCCTTTTTATACTCCTCCTTTTTAGACCAGCTGTACAGTAAGGGATAGAAGTAGACAACTAAAAATACACCGATTTCACTAAACACTACTAATCTTACCGTAAGAAACGACACGATAGTTATTGCCACTAAGAGAATAGGTAAAATTCTTATCAATTTCTTATATTCTAAACACACTTGCTCGAAGTCTCCTCCAACATACTCTAAGTCTTTCTTAATTCTCTCCTCGAATATTTCACATGCTAGCCATCTCAACCTTACCACCCGTATCATAGAATTCCAAAACCTTTTGACTAACTTCTTCAAAGCCTATGACTTTGGAGTTCTGTAAATCTTGTAAAAACTTTATACGTCTGTTCAATTCACTTTGCAGATCCACGTTATAAGTTTCCTTTAGTTTTCTCAATAAAGAAGATTTCTTAATTAGCTCTTCTACAGTAGTAGGAGTAAACCTTGTTTTCATATAAGACCATTCTATCACCCTCTTAAATCCTACTTTTGACTTAGAAGTAACTACTTCATAGATAGAGAGCACTGATCTTCTACTATTATTCCCCTCTTTTACATTTCCGACTACTACAAAAGCCCATACTGTCTGAAGAAACAGCTTGGCTAGGTCATTTGACAACAAGTCAGTGATTCTTGTTACTGCATCGGTAGGTCTAGAGCCGTGAAATGTAGTGATAGAACCGTGACCAGACGCTGATGCATGGACTAACGCCTCAATTTCTTTACCTCTAACCTCTCCAATAACCAAGTAATCAGGTCTATATCTCAGCGACAACTTTGCTAAATCCATCATAGTAATATCGAAATTACCGGAGAGTGTAGCCCTTGAGACAAATCTCACCCAATTTTGATTCTTAATGTTTATTTCCGGAGTATCTTCAATAGTGAGAATCTTATAATTTGGATTAATTAAATTCAATAAGGCGTTTAGTAGCGTGGTCTTACCAGATCCAGTAGCTCCAAGGATAATGATAAAGGGTTTATACTCTATGAGTAACCACAAATACGAAGCCGTTAGTTCGTTAATCATTCCAGACTTTATGATCTCTACTATGCTTAGCGGTTTTAGAGGGAACTTTCTAATATCAAAAGTTGAGCCAGGTAGTGAAATCTCCTTTGAAATTGTTGCAGCTACTCTATGTCCCTCTGGAAGGGAAAATTCTAGGAAGGGTTTAGCTATATTTATGCTCTTGTTAGCCTTATTTGCCAACCTTTCTATAGTTTTTATTGCCTCTTCCTCAGTTTGAATATGTATATTAGTATATAGCCGAATACACTCTGAATGATCTCTATGAATTACTGTTAATGGGTATAAGTATCCCTTGTATTCAATTTCCTCTACCTTAGGGTCAAGCATTAAAATAGTAAGTTCTCCGTAAAGAAAGGATTTCTTTATATGGTAAAGAACCTTTTCAATTGATTCGTCAGGAAACTTAAAGCTTTGTAATCTTTTTACTATCTCTTCTTCAATATTATCCACTTTAGTGTAGTATAATTCTGAAAGAATCTTGTCCTTAGCCTTCTCTTCTAAAGATGATAATTTAGGCTCTTCAACAATGTATAAACATTGACTCGACTTCTTTACAATGTTTACCTTCACGGGACCTACATAATATTCTTCGAGAACTTGTTCACTCATATAACAAAGAAACCTTAAAAACGACCTCAGAGTACTCCGAAAGTTTCGATCTCTTCTTTTAACATTAGAGATTCTTTAACTGCTTTGAACAAAACTTTCTTAAATAAATCAAGCAGCTTATACTCCTCATTCCATTGTATTCCTCCCAAATTAACTAGAAGAGACACCATATCATATGTAGGTTCTAACTTAAACGTTAATTTTTCGGAGTCTGTTACAGTAATTTGTGTACCATACATACCGACTACTACGACGTTATTCAAGTTTTTCCTCAGATAAATGCAAAGGTTCTCTCCCACTATCTCGGCACTTTCCACCTTAACTGGGTTCTCGAACCCATATATAATGTATTTTCTCTTCATGTGAGATTTCTTTATTTCTATTTCCTTCCTGCCTTTTGTAACTTGTACGTTATTTCCCTCAATATTAACGAATTCTCCTGCTTTTCCAATTACTAACACATTGTAAAAGTCTGGGTATTCCTCCCTTTTCTCCCAGATAAAATCTCCATTCACTATTTTCTCAACTCTTATCTTTTTAGAATCTTCTATGTATGTAGAAACGGTTCTTATTCCCTTTTTTTCTACAAACTTCGGCTTCACCGTAAATTCATAAACTTCTTCAACTTTACTTCCCCTATGAATTCTTACCTGCACTACTTCTTCAGAGTCATCTATTTTGTAAAATGGTAGTTCAAAATTTATTTCTCCCGTTAGTTCAGTAAGCTCGTAACTTATCTCTTTATTTCTGACCCTTATACTTACCATCTTACGTAAATTAGTTGGAATATCAAACACTAATGTACCCTTTAATACTGCATTGCTCGATTCATCTTTAACGTACTTCCCATTATGTAGTGCAACATTTAATTTCAGATCCTTAATACTAAGCTTTAGTTTCTCGCTTCGTAGCTTAATAGGATACTCATACTCATAGATTTCATTTACTATCTTGATTATCTCTTCAACTTGACCACCATCCATAAGATAGGGTTCTACGTGGATTACCAGTTTATTATTCTCATAATTTCTTCTTGTCTCTACAACTTTTTGACCTAAGATAACCTCACCTTTTATCACGTCCCTTATTTCAATTTTATAGCCTATTGTATCCCTTTGAACGGTTATAAGGCCTTCATCTTCATTAGGAGATACTATATATATTCTATTAGTTCTTGATAAAGCTACTATCTTATATTCTATTAATTTTAAAGCTCTTATATTCTTAAGTGAGTATATTTTCTTTAAATTATATGAATACACGTTAGTAATATCATTCGTTAATACTACTAAGTATCTATTAACATCAGAAGATTGGAGGTTATTGTATATCTGCCCTAAGTAAGACCATCCACCCTTGTAAAAATACTTTACTTTTCCCTCACATGATATAAATATACCACTATAGGACTCACCTAGAAAATGAACGTCAGAAGAACATACACCTAATAAGTCATAATCAAGAGAATCAGAGATTATTCTGCCGTTTAAAGTTTGATAAATGTCTCCAATCGAAGTACTTGCTAAGAAAACTGCTGGCTTTTTATATTTCTTTATACTTCCATCTCTTCCTATTGTCAATGAGAAATCACTATAAACGACTGATACATAATCATTAAATATTCTGTAATGAATGGGTTTATCCAGCTCTACCTCCTTGCCTTCAGGAGTTATAATTTTTATGATGTCATTTGTAAAGACTTTAAAACCGTATTTAGAAAAATAGGAAGTATATTTTTCTCCATTAAATACTATCCCTCTTAAACCTTTATATACTGGCATTATCTCTTCATTCATATAAACAACGTCTAAAGGTAATTTTGAGTCATATTCCTTAATAATTTCCCTTCTATTCCCGTCTAATTTTATCACCTTATTATCTTTCCATAAAATCCAGTCTCCTTTTTCTATAAAGGTAGGATATAACTCAATATAAGGAGACTTGACTGCATCTGAGTGTAGGACTATTTTATCTTCATGTCTGGACATCCACACGTTGATATCCGAAGGTAATGTTAACGATATTGCCTGCTCTACTATAGGTATCATAATACACAAGTAAGGTTAAAGTAGGATGAGAGATAGCCGAAAATACTTATGAGAGAACGGTTATCGTAATATTAGGAATTATATTAGCTTACACTTTAATGATTGAAAGCTAAGAGATCTTATGAAGGAAATAAACTTACTTGTAGGACTATTGGTGGTTAGTTTATTCTTTTATGCTTGGGGATTTTCATATCCTATAGAGGGCATATTCGCACCGTATGCCTTACTAAAAATGGTTAAAATCTCCAGAAAGTTTAGACTAAACGGTAAGAAACATTAGAGCATAAATTTTTCTCTCTACACAATTTAAAGAAACACTCGATTGCACTTCTACCTTTTAATCCTAATTCCTTTGAAAAGATGCTTACTTCATTTTTCTCAACCATTTTGGAAGCTGATTCTCTTATCAAAACTTTTAACTGTAGAATTATTTGTTCATCGAGTCTCTTAGTTGCTAAAACTTTCAGAATCAATGGAGAATTTTGACAGACATTATTCCAAAGATTTAGTAAATCTACATCACCTGTATCGTAAGTTACTTTAGCGTCGTAATCACCGCTTATAACTGGAGTTATTCCACTATTATAGAGCATTTTGACTAGATAGAACTCTGTTGAGTTACTCCCAGGTACTAAAACTCTTTTTGCAGTGCTTGATAATAGTTGAAGCCTCAATCCGGTTGACACATAACTTCCATTACTCAATATACTCAAATTCTGTGCGAAATTTAAAATTGGGAGTGGGATATATACTAAGTCTACCTTATCTAGATAGAATTTTAATTCGTCTTCCCTATCTACTTTAATCAACTCAAATGTAAAACCTCTAGTATCAATCTCGTTTTTTAACAGAGGAATTAGGGGCTTTAACTCCGCTTCTCTCGCGTAAGCTATTTTGACTATCACAACAATACTATAACTACTTTTTATTTTAATTATTTGAGTTTATCATTAATGATGAAAACAACCATTGTTGGTGCGGGGTATGCGGGTTTAAACACATATTATACTCTTGGAAGAGAAGCAGAAATTATAAGTGATAGAGATTATTTTATCTTCTATACTGCTTATTTAAGAAATCTACTAAATTTGGAAAAAAACAGATATACCTCGAACCTCCGTTTCGTTAGAAAAACAACCATTAAGGACTTTGACCTTAAAGGAAAATGGATTAAGACTAAAGAAGGAACGGAAATAAACGCAGAAAATTTAGTATTAGCTGTAGGTTGTGATAGAAACGAACAGATAAACTTTATAAGAAAATTACTCGAGAAGGAGAAAATCTCTTTAAGTATTGAGAATGAAGAAGAATACTTAGCAATACAATTAGCCTTCTATTTAAGAAAAATAGGCAAAGACGTGAGCTATTGCGGGAATATGCTTTCTAGCCTCGGAGAAAAAGTAAGTAACGCAATAATAGAGAGTATGAATAATAAAAAAATCAAGATCATGGAGAATTGTGAAGATATACTACCACCTTGTAAACCACCACATCCCTTTGAGTTCTTTCCTGTAAATGAGTTTCTGCAATATAAAGGTGTTTATATAATAGGGGATCTAATCAAAGGTTTTCCTAAGGTAGGAGAACTTGCAATGAGAACCGGTATATATGTAGGAAAAAGGATTAGGAAAAACTTAAACTTGCCTTTCAAACCAGTCTTTATTAACATAATTGATACTGGCGATTACGCAATCCATATTAGGAGTGACAAACTATGGGGCGGTAATTATGAAAGTGTAAAAAAGTCGAGATTAAGGGCGTTCATGAAAAGGTTTATTGAAAAATATTATGTCTATAGAAAGGGGAAAATGGGCATACTTTATTATCTGTAAGTGAAGTATCCAGGGACCTATGGGGGGTTCAGGGGGTCATATAGTTAACCTTCATCTATAGGTCCCTGGATACCCTAAACTAATATATAGTAGATGGGGTATAATTAGTTTTCCTCTTATAATGCTTAATAACCCTAATATATTCCCATATCTTTATAAAACTATATAGTAATCCGTACTAAATATATATCGTATATCCGCTAAAAATCTTAATTATACCTGATTTACGATTAGAGAATATTATTTAACGTTTAAATCTCAGTGTGTCAATTATGGTAAAAGAGGTTTGAAAATGTGATAACGAAGTTTTTCAAAAAGAGAGACGATGATAATAAGATGAACATTACAGATGAGTTCGGAGAATGGCTAATCATACGTAAAAACGCTTACGCATTAACTGTGAAAAAAGCCGTAGATAAGACCTTTAAAAAATTAAAGATTAAAAACGGTAATTTTAACTTTATTTCAATTTCAGAAGACGAGAAAGTAAAGGGACTAATTGGAATAAAAGGAATGGCGTATTTTACTGAACAAATTAGAGATGCTGATTTTTACAAGGCATTCAAAGATGTTTCTGATGAATACTTTACTTTAGGTGAGATGAGGTTAAGTAGAATTAGAGTTTGTAATCTGACTTTTCTATTCTTTAGTATAAACATGCTTGTGAGAAAAACAGAGGAAGAGAATGATAATGTAAAATTGCTTTTCCCACCTAAAGGGGTTTACGCTGACGAAATCCCCTATGTTATGAAGGATTTATTTCTGAAAATGGTTGAGCGAAATTCAAATACTGTGTGTAACTCCATTTCATATAATCTAAACAACGGTACTTTTGAAGGAGTGTTTTCTTGTAGGCTTGTGCATGGAATTGATTTACACTTACTATATGACTCTTTCTCTTACTTCGGTATTGAAGCACCTAAAATTTCTCTTAAAGCGTCGAATAATATCGTTGAAATTTCCGTATCATTACAGAAATTTAAAACTAAATACTTGATTCCATTATTATGGGGAAATATAATAGCTTCTAATATTGTATGCTAAAATCATATTAACTAGATAGTGTCAATATTAATCGAGATTTATGATTAAAGTATCGGATCTAAGCATACCCACACTAGATGATGTAAATGCATTTAACAAGAAAATTCTATTGCGAATTGATATAAACTCACCAGTAGATAAAAAAACTGGTAAGTTATTAGACGACTCGCGTATAAAAGCTCATGCTTATACTGTGAAAAATTTACTAGAAAGAGATAATGCAATAGTTATATTATCCCATCAAGGTAGACCCGGTGATGATGACTTTATATCACTACAACAACACGCGGAATTACTATCTAAATATATTGGTACTAACGTTGAGTTCATAGAAGACATTATAGGACCGTATGCGATAGAGAAGGTCAAGAAGATAGAAAAAGGGCAGATTTATTTACTAGAAAATGTAAGATTAGTCTCTGAGGAACTAATCGAAGCTCCTCCTACACAACATGCCAAAACATTCTTGGTTAGAAAATTATCACCTCTATTTGATATTTATGTAAATGACGCATTTGCTGCAGCTCACAGAAGCCAACCAAGTCTAGTAGGATTCCCAATAGTTTTGCCATCAGCTGCGGGCAAAGTAATGGAAAAAGAAGTTTCAGCATTAGCTAAGATATTTAACCCTGAAGACTCACCAAAAATATTCGTCCTAGGAGGAGGAAAAGTTAGCGACACACTAAAAATAATTGAACATTTAGCAAAGAACAGAGTTGCTGATAGAATTCTAACAGGTGGGTTAGTAGCTGAATTATTCGCTGCAGCTAAAGGAATAAACCTTGGAAAAGCTAACATGCAAGTGCTAGAAAGTAAAGGATTGTTGAGCCTAATTCCAAGGGCTAGAAAACTGCTTCTCAGCGGAGCCCCAATAGAAATACCTGTTGACTTCGTTACAGAGAAACAAAATGGCGAGACCTCTGAGGAACCTGCTAATAATATAAACGGAACTATTAAAGATATAGGCTCAACTACTATAGAAATTTATTCATCCTTTATTAAGGAGGCAAAAGTAATCACCATGAGGGGACCAATGGGAATCATAGAGGATGAGAGATTTAGGAACGGAACTAAAAGCCTTCTAAAGTCAGCATTTGAAAGCCCCGGTTTTGTAATAATAGGGGGAGGTCATATGATAAGCATGGTGGAAAAAGGAATAGAAATTAATGAGAATAAAGTTCATATATCCACTGGTGGAGGAGCATTACTTTTATTTCTAGCTGGAGACAAATTACCGGCATTAGAAGCACTTCACCTCTCATGGGTGTCTAAAGGTGGCAAGAGTTAAAGTAGCTGTTAATGGTTACGGAACAATTGGAAAAAGAGTAGCAGATGCAATAAAATTACAACCAGATATGGAACTAGTGGGAGTAGCGAAAACCTCACCCAACTATGAAGCATTTACCGCCGTGAAGAAAGGTTACAAGCTTTATGTACCAAAAGAAAATGCAGCCAAATTTGAGAAAGCAGGGATACAAGTTAATGGATACATAGAAGACATGATTAATGAAGCCGACATAATAGTAGATACAACTCCTAATGGAATTGGAGCAAGTTACAAACCATTGTACCAGAAGTTCGGGAAGAAAGCTATATTCCAAGGAGGAGAAAAAGCGGATGTTGCAGAAGTCTCTTTTTCAGCCTTATGTAACTATAACGAGGCTATTAACAAGAACTACATTAGAGTTGTATCTTGTAACACAACCGGAATATTAAGAACTTTATGCACTATTAACAGTAAGGTAAGTAGAATAGAAAAAGTAAGAGTAACTGTGGTAAGAAGGGCATCTGACCCAAAAGAGATAAAGAAAGGTCCAATTAACTCAATAGTACCAGATCCAGCCTCAGTTCCTAGCCACCATGCAAAAGATGTTTTAACCGTGATGAAGGGGATAGACATAATATCTATGGCAGTAGTAGCTCCTACAACACTAATGCATATGCACCTGATGAACATAACAATGAAGGAACCCGTTAGAAGAGAAGACGTGATTTCTGCATTAAAGGATACTGAAAGAATAGTTCTCATAAATTCCTCTAGAACTGGTATAGGTTCTACTGCTGAAATCATAGAAGTATCTAGGGATATAGGCAGATACAGAAACGACATACCCGAGGTCGTAGTATTTGAGGACTCAATCTACTCTCAAAATAATGAACTGTTCCTAATGTACGGAGTTCATCAAGAATCAATAGTAGTGCCTGAAAATATTGACGCTATTAGAGCTGCGATGAATCTTGCTAATAAGAACGAGTCAATTAAAATAACTAACGATACATTAGGATTAATGAAAGGTTATCTAATATGACAGAACCAACATACACTGTAAGTTTTTGGTTGAGAAAAATAGCTGTATTAGTAGACGGATCAGAAAATAGCTTTAGGGCATTAGAATTAGCATTAGATTTTGCTATGAGATACGGTTCACAGATAACAGTTATTCATGCTTGTGACACTTGTAATGAGACAGAAATTAGTGAAAAAATTAAGAGACGAGTTAATGACAGGGCAGAGTATGAGTTAAAGATTCTTAAATATTCAAGTAAAGAAAGTAGCACAGCAAACGAAATATTAAAGTATTTAAGTGAAAACACATACGACGCGGTAATCATGGGAGCCAGAGGGTTATCAATAAACAGCGAGTTAAATATAGGTTCTGTAGCTATGTCCGTAGCCCTTAACGCTACCACTACAGTTATTCTAGTCAGATAAAATTAGTTTGAATAATTTTAAAAAAGAAATAAAGAAAGGAAAAAAATTAGATTAACAGAGGAATAGCCTTACCATTTGAGAATTGTCCTAAATCTAAATCAAATGTGTACTTAACGGTAAGGAATCTCTTTCTGAACTCTATCACCTTTTTCTTTACTTCTGAGACATCCTTTTTGTCTATTGCTACCTCTCTCATAAACTTGGCAATTTCAGCCATATCTTCTTCCTTAACACCGTATCTAGTCATTTCTTGTACTCCTAGCCTAATACCACTTGGATCCTTTACAGCACTAGGTGGGTCGTAAGGCAATAAGTTTTTGTTAGTAATTATGTTTGCATCTTCAAACATTTTTGCAACCTTAGCTCCTCCTCCCAGATTCCTTACGTCTATCGCAACTTGATGACTTTTCGTATACCCTAAATGCTCTCCAACAACCTTAAATCCTTCAGCTGCCAATGCCTCAGCAAACGCTTTAGCATTTCTCACAATTTGCTTTGCATAATCCTCTCCGAAGTATTTCATTTCAAGTGCGGTAACCGCTACACTAGGTAGTCTATGCAAATGATGATTACTTACAAACCATGGAAATATCGTATCACTTACTTTTTTGTATAGCTCATCGTCATTGATAAATATTGCGCCACCTTGGGGACCTGGAAAAGTCTTATGTGTCGATGAAGTCATGATGTCTGCTCCTTCTAATAGCGGATTATGCCATGCTTTTCCAGTGATTAAACCGTAAACGTGAGCAGCATCGTAAATAAGCCTGGAATTTACAGCATGAACATGAGGTGCCAGTTCTTTAGAAGGATGTGGGAATAAGTATAAGCTACCACCCAACACTACAAATTTAGGTTTAACTTGCTCGATCATTTTAATTGCCTTATCAACATCTACATTCATATTCTCAGGATCGTAAGGTAGTTCTATTTGCTCTATGCCTAGAGCGCCTAGTGTACCAAATCTAGTATGACTTACATGCGCACCAGCCTGAACTGGAGCTATAAGAGCTTTATCTCCAGGGTTAGCCAAGACCTTGAATACTTCCGCATTAGCTAAGGTACCGCTTATTGGCCTTAAATCACAGTGAACAGAATTAGTTATTTCATTCATTAATTTCATAGCTAGAGTTTCTATTTCATCTACGTATTTAGTACCTTGGTAGAACCTCTTATATGGCTTACCTTCAGCATATCTTGACATAAAATCGCTCATATAAACCGTTTCAGCTAAAGGGCTCATCACGTTTTCTGATGGAATTAAGTTTAACGTTTCTAGTCTTCGCCACCTATTCTGTTCTCTGGTTATTTCTATGATTTTTTGAAGTTCTTCGGGAACTTGAGGCATTAGGTAAAAATAGGTTATAAAAAATTTAAACTTTCGCAGCCCTACCTAGCTTAAGATGTGCCTTCCCCAATTCTTTATTGGCTAGTGCTGATAACAAGTTAAGCTCACCAGCCAACACTGTAGAAGCTATTATTTCAGCGAATTTCTTAGCATTGCTACCAGGCGGGTTACCACTACCGTAAACGCCCATTATAGAAAGTGCTTCTCTCTGTGTAGGTAATCTAGTACCTCCTCCTACGGTCCCTACTTCAAGAGAAGTTAGAGTTACAGATATGTAAATTCCGTTTTCTCTGACTTCAGTCCACGTGTAACCGCTGCTACTTTCAACTACTTGAGCCATATCTTGACCAGTTGCCAAGAAAATGGCCGCAATTATATTTGCAAAGTGAGCGTTATATTGAAAGAACGTTCCTGCCCTAGCTCCACCAGCCCAATTCTTTCTCAAATTGACCTCATGAATTAAGTTCTTATCTGATTTCAAAACCTTTGTGATAATATCGTTAGGGATTAAAGCCTCAGCTACTACGGTTTTCCCTCTACCGTGAAGGCTATTTACTATTGATTGCTTCTTATCACTACACATGTTACCGCTAACTGCTAAACACCTAGCCCTTCCAAAGTTCTCCTCAATATATTCACACACTTTCTCTGTAGCAATAGTAGCCATATTCATACCCATCGCGTCACCAGTATCGTAAATAAACCTCAACCACACATTATTACCTAAAACGTAAGGCTCTACGGAAATTAATTTTCCATGAGAGGTTGTAGACTCTGCTATATGTTTCAAATCTTCATAATGTTTCTTTACCCAATCTATAAAATCTACAACATCAATTATACTATCCAATTTGAAAACTGGAGCCCTTGCCATTCCGTCAAAAATTATCTTAACTCTTGTACCTCCACTTAAGGTTACGGCCTTTACACCACGGTTAACGCTGGCTATCAAGGCTCCCTCTGTTGTAGCTAAAGGTACATAGAATTCTCCCCTAGCATAATCACCATTAACTCTTAAAGGACCTATAACACCCATAGGTACTTGAACAGCTCCTATTACATTCTCTGCATTTCTATTCTTAATTTCAGCATAATCTAAAATTGTAGAACCTATCGAAGGTAAGTTTGAGTTAGTTAATCTTTCTATAGCTAGTCTTCTAGCTACCATCGCAGCATTTGCTTCTAAAAAATTATCTATTTCATGAAGTTGGATCTCGCCCTTTATTACTTTCTCAACAATATTATTAATTGTTTCCTGCATTATCTATCACTCTAAATTTTATCCCGTACTGTATTAAGCCATTAGTGGAATCAGACCTCAGCCTTCTTAACACAGCCTCAACTCTAACACCCTCTTTTAATTCATTGGCTTCTACGTCTGTCAAGGGGGCAACTATATCTAAACCCTCATCTAACCTAATGAGACCTACTATTATAGGGACTTGCTTTTCGAACCCCTCCCTTGTTTGATAAAGGACTGTGTATTCGAGTAAAGTACCTGTCCCCTTAGCCTTAACCTTTTCTACGTCTACAGAGCCACAATTTCCACATATACTTTGATACGGATAGAACACGTTCCCACATTTCTTGCATATTCCTAGAGTTAGAGAGTATAACGTATTTTTTAGTCTCCAACTTTGAGATGGACTTATTTTCATATATTTCACCTCATCAGAGCAACTAGATGAGAAGAATTACCAAGATCGTCTGTAGACAATAAAAATCCTCTTTCTGCATCTATTTTACCTCTTGGATGTTCTCCAATTAAATGTAAATATAACTCAGCTAACTGATATATCGCAGCAGCCGAGCCCGGATAGCCTCTTGCTTTAAGACCACCACCTAGATTTACGTTTACATTATCTAGATTGTCCAATCCGTTACCGTCCTTAGCAAGACCTAAGGACTCTAGCTCTAACGTAGCTAAGATACTATAAGAATCGTGGATCTCGTAAATATCATTACTACTCATTTTAGCCGTGAGCTTCTTTGCAACATCTCTTACAGAGTTTATTCTCACACTAGCAAGATCTAAAGGTAAATTACTGCTCACGATGTTTTCTATCCTTACAGTTGTATCAGTGAATTTCCTTGACAATTCATCAGATGTTATCAGAACTACTGAAGCACCATCAGCCCTTGCAGCTACATCAAACAAACGCAAGGGTTCAGCAACTATCTGCGAATCCATTATTACCTTTTTATCTACTTTAAATCTAAGATACGCATAAGGATTCTCCACAGCGTTTTCGTGCATCTTTAAAGGCCATTTTGTAAAGTAATCATAGTCTTTGCTGAACTTTTTCATATACCTCTTCATTAGTAAGGCAGCATGTGCATGAGGAGTTAATCCTACTTGATATTGGTATTCATTACCCAAATTATAAGAGATGACATCATTAACGTACTTTGACGGATAATCCGAAAACTTATCCACACCTATTAGCAGAACACTATTAGCAATACCAGATTTGATTAACGAATATGCTGCTAATACTGCCGAACCACCGTTATCCCCATTTTCAACTCTAAACGATATAGAGGTTTTAATGCCTAACTTGTTGGAAAGTTTGAAGGCTAACATAAGATTCTTAGACAAGGTATCACTATACGTGCTGGCTAAAATTAAAGCATCAATTGATGAAGGCATTTCCTTTACTTTTAATATTAAATTCTTGTAAGCTTCAATGACTAGATCCGTTTCAGAAAATTCATAGTACCTATCAATTTTTATGAGACCACTACCTACTATTGAGACCATTATTCATACACCTTGAACTTATTGGTCGTTTTTGCATATAACGAATAAGGAATAACCTTTTTCCTATTCATATAATATTCTACACTCGGGGCTAGCTTTTGCCTCTCAGAGATTTTATCCGTTACTAATATGCTGAAGGCATCACTTCCTGCACCGCTTCCAAAGGGAGCTGTTAATATTCTTTCACCAGGTTTCGCAATATCAAGCACTTTTGCCAGACCTAACAAAGCAGAAGCGTTATAGGGATTACCAATATATGGAGATACTAATCCGGCCTTTACTTTTTCTAACGGAACATTCAATTTCTTTGCAACTTGTATAGGAAACTTACCATTAGGCTGGTGAAATACAAAGTAATCAAAGTCAGAAATTTTGTACCCATTCTCATCGAGAAGGTTCTTCACCGCAGACATTATATGATAAAAGTAAGCAGGTTCACCGGTAAATCCTTCGCCATGAAGTGGATACGGCATACCATCTCTCCTCCAGAAATCCGGAGTATCGGTAGAGAAGGAGGTAGAAGCTTCGATAACTGCTGCGGATTCGTTGTCTCTTCCAACTACATAGGCTACTGCAGCCGAGGCTGAACTAAGTTCTAGAACATCGCCAGGATTTGATTGTGCAGTATCACTACCAATTACTAAGCCGTACTTAATCTTACCAGCTTCAACCATACTAGAAGCAAGTCTTAAACCGGCTGAAGCTGCTCTGCAAGCAAATTCTAAATCGGCACTTAGAGTATTATGAGAGATACCTAATGAATCTAGTAAAATAGTAGCAGTAGGCTTAACGGCATAAACTTTAGATTCAGAGCCGAACAATACAAGGTTAATCTCTGAGGGATCAATTCTAGCTCTAGCTAAGGCATTTCTAGAGGCTTCCCATGCCATTGTAGTAGAATCCTCATCTGCTGAAGGAACAGCCTTTTCTGACAATCCGAGGCTTTTTACAACCTCCTTTTCAATGCCCCATAGCTCAGCTATTTCCTCAGACCTAATTCTATATCTAGGAATATAACTACCCCATCCTATTATTCCACTTTTCATTGATAAATGGAATGTAAGAGCTTTAATTATAAGATTTTCGACAAATGACTATAATCTAATCGACAAATGTCGAAAAAGTAATATATAGGGTATGACTTGGATTTAATTGAAAATTATTGGTGATGAGTAAAAAACACGGGGACTTTATGACCGGCTCAGCTCACGCTGATGATCTGTCAGCATAAAACATCTGGTAGCGTCTAGGCTTTAATTGTGCCACAATGTAATTAAAAGCAGCTTGCGGATCACTCTGTTCACCACAAGTGTACACATCCAATGTAGCATATTTGTATTCATTCCATGTATGAAGTGCTATATGACTTTCCTCTACTAGAGCTATGACTGAAACTCCGCCTTTCTTGCCTCCGAATTTCCACGCTTTAATTTCTACTAAATTCATTTTAGCTATATTCACTGCTTCAAGAACTATCTTTTCTAGCAGGTCTTTATCCGTAAGAAGTTCTTCATCGAGATCGTATAGATTGCCGAAAACGTGCTTACCTATTATTTTATCTTCAGAGGAGGTTTGGAAATAGGTTTGTTGTTCCATCTTTTTTCCTAGGGCCCTCCGTCTCATTATCTTCTATATGGGGGATAATAAAGTAAACTGGTCTATCTAGTCTTCGAAATAAACTAATATATTACCCTATAGTATTAACCGCAATGAAACGAATTTACCTGCTTGGCGTCATACTCATATTATTTATAAGCCTAGGTGCAGTATTTTACGTAGAAGCTAATAATTTCCACGTTTATGCGTATATAGTTAAGGAATCAATAACCCAATCTGGTTACCAAGTTTATTCAATCTGTGTCGTTAGTTTAAATAAAGGTCCTCTACCAATGTCAGCTAATGTAATAGTGGCAATTTCCGCGGGAACGCAATCTGGTATATTCGCCCACACAAAGAACTATATCAACGACACAAGTATTAGCGTTGCCCCTTTCAGCTCTAAGAAGTTATTAGTTAATATATCAATTCCAGCTGCACAACAAGTCTATAATGTTTATATCGAGGGGTCTGGTAATTACAATTGGCAATTGAAACCACAGAACAACATAACTTTAAATCAACAAATATATCAATTAAACACTATTGCACATTTCTACCCTATAAGAGCCGTTGTGTCCTCAAAGTATCTTACATTCTATACTAACGCTTCGATCATTTTCACAAACTCACATGCTTATCCTTATTACGTACAGTCAGCTCCGATATCACTAACCGCTTATCCCAATGGAAGTATAATTTACTCAATCGCCTTCGTTCTTAATACTCAGTACATAAAACTCTCAAGTGGTTCTTACACGGCTAAACTCTATGTAAATGGAAGTTTAGTCAATACTTCAAGTATAACTATTTCTCAAGGACAGCAAGTAGTGATATACGGTAACCTCCCACCGTCAAACATAATATCTGTACAAAATTACGGTACGGCATATAATATAACATTGTTCTTAAACGGACAACAATTGATATACTATTTCGGCGAAATTATTTCAATATGATAGGGGCAAATCTTGACGTTAATAAGTTAACGTTTTCAATCTACGCTCCTTATATAGAAAAACTTGAGATTAGCATTTCTAGTTTAGGAAAATATGAGCTTGAAAAAGATGATTTGGAATATTTTAGGGGAGCCATAGATAACGTAAGAGAAGGTATGGAATATATGTTATAGTGAAAACGTTACAAAGCTTGATTGAACAAAACGTAAAATAGATGGAGAATATACAGATGTTCTAACCGGTGAATACTTTAGAGATTCAGTAACCGTCAAAGACCTACCGAGAGTCTTAGTAAAGCAAAATTAAGGTATGCGGGGGGTGGGCTTCGAACCCACGCAGGCCTACGCCAGCGGATATCCCTAGGGCCTTGAGTCCGCCCCCTTTGACCAGCTCGGGCACCCCCGCCTACCTATCTACATATTCCTCATTAATTTTAAGTTTTTCACCTATTGAATTATAGCTTAACTTAAAATCTCGATACGACCCTCTTCGTTCCCTAAAATCACCTCATAATCTTTAACACCCTTTTTACCGCAAAAAACACCACTCTCTACTACACCAGGTATCTCCTTTACTTTCTTTTCAAAAGCACATAATTCGCTTGTATTTACATCAACATCTATGATTATATTACCATTATCACTGATTACTCCTCCGATTTTTCCGTTAGTTTCCCTAATCCTCGCTTTGTATCCCAGCGAAGTAAGCTCCGACAAAACGTAAGATATGGCAGCTTGAGTGACTTCTACTGGGACGGGTAACTGATTTGAGCTTGAAAGTTTACTATACTCTCCAATGAATACTGACCTTTGAGAAAAATAGTATAATAATTTCTCTCTAAGTAATGCTGCACCTCCTCCTTTGATCATAACTTTGTCCTTAGTTACGAAATCGAAACTATCCACATAAATCTCTGGTTTCATGCCTGAACTCAATGATAAGACAACACCTCCCCTTTTAGATAAGTCTATTTCCGTGTCGATAGAACTTGATACAAAAACTTTACCCTTTATCATGTTTTTCTCTTCCATAACTTCAATTAGCCTCTTTACTGTTCTACCAGTACCCATTCCGATCAATTTGTAATCGGCTAGTAAAGGGGCTACGAACTCGGCTACAGCTCTTTTAGCATCCATAGAAGCATAATCTCCAATTAAGTTATAGGTTTTACCCTTGAATAAGAAGAGGTTAACTTAATTGTAAATAGTTAAAAAATAATTTTAAATTACAAGGCCTTGAACTTTTCGTGCCACACTTCGTAAGCTTTAACCATTTCTTCATTTACACTGGGTTTTCTAACCTTTAGAACTTCCATGAAGTCGTTAGTTGCTACTGGTCTAGGTTCCGATAAGTTCTTTTCAAACATCTCCTTTACTACCTTAATCTGAGCAGCTTGAACAATATCCTTAATATCGCTCGCTGTATACCCTTCAGTTAGTTCTGCGAGTTGATTCAAATTAACACTACTGTCCAAATTGATCTTAGATGTGTAGTACTTTAATAACGCCAGCCTGTGATTAAAATCGGGAAGTCTGACGTAGATTCTCTTCTGGAATCTCCTTAGGAATGGTTCATCTAATCTCCATGGCTTATTCGTTGCACCTATAACGTAAACTTTGAACGTCTCAGACTTATCTTGTAATCCGTCCATTTCTTTTAAAAATTGGTTTCTAACTCTTACCTCTCCGCCGTTTTCGCTATTATACACACCAAGTAACGCATCTATCTCGTCAATAAATATTATAACCGGTTTATTCTCCTTTTTAGAGAGTTCCCTCGCGTTGTTGAATATTTTAGCTACGTTCTTCTCTGCTTCACCTAGCCACTTAGACATAATCGAAGCAGCGTCGACCTGAATAAAATATGAGTCAATTTCACTAGCCACTGCAGCAGCTATCATAGTTTTACCACAACCTGGAGGACCATATAAAAGAATGCCTCTAGGCCATCCGAGAGGGAATAAGTCAGGTCTTTTTGTTGGATATACTATAGACTCTTTTAACGCCTCCTTCACATCATCAAGTCCTACTATATCGTTAAAAGAGACCTTAGGTTTTTCCTTTACTATGAGATCCTCTATACTAACAGATGTTGTCTTAGCTTGTTCTTCCCCATTAGCAGGAACTACTTCTTTTAGTACCTCTATTCTTTTTTTATACTCATTAATCATCTGTTCATAGACTTTAACAGCATTAGAATCATGATACAACGCTATCAATTGAGATAAAACTTCTATAGCTTTTTTATAGTTATTTATAGCCTCCTCTATGTTTCCTTCCTTATCAGCTTTTACAGCTGCAACAGCATATTTTCTTGCCATTTCTTCTAACATTGACTGAGCCGACATCTACTCATCCCTCCAATGCTATCAGACCCTTCTGTTCCAATCTCTTTAATAGATTGAGAACTTCTACCTTATCTACCCCATAGTTCTTTGAAATATATTCTAGATCGAGAAATCCCCCCGTACTTCTAATGTAATCCAGGAGCATATCTTCTGTTAATTGGCGCTTTATTTGTATTGCCTGAGCTCTAGGTTTAGGTAATTCTGTCGGAGGATGAGGTAATTCTGGCAAGATTTCTCTAACTTTTACTTCTGCCATCTTTTGAGCCTCATCTAATATCTGCTTAGCTTGTTCGTCAACCATTGCCGGAACTACAGATCTCTCACTTATGGCACCTGTTTCTATAGCAATACTGTTAACACTGCTTGTTATGGAGTCTAACGCTAAAGCCACTTCAGGAGCTACTCCCTTTATCTGATCCTTAAGCTCTCCTAATATTTTCATAACTGGAAATAGGACTAGGGATACACCTTGTAATTCCTGAACAGTATCAAGCTTCAGTCTGACCTTTTCTATTGCCAAATAAGCAGTATAAATTATTTTGATCATTTTCCTAATGTCAGAGATCTCTTGAGCGTAGATAGTGGCCCTAGCAACATCACCCTCAATTTGGGCTCTAACTACTTTTTCGAAGAGCTCCTTGTCCCTCTCCTTTAACCTCCTTATTGCCTCGTCAAGTCTGTCTTGCTGTTCCTTTAGCTTCAATGATATTTCCGTAATCATCTTCCCTAATTGTACTTTTCGCTTCTTATCATTGTTAAAAATTGATGATAACTTATCAAACATCCTAAGTCACTAGATTAGTTACAAAGTATTTATTACCCTTACTGGTATTGGCAAAGGCACTTCACTCTTATTACTTTCCGTCTTTGTAGATTGTTCTGTCTGCGTGGGTAATGAGGGAGAAGGCTTTAAATCCAAACTCTCTTTATCAAGCCCGTCTAGCTTATCTAACGTTTTTCTTATATCATCCCTTTCCGCGGTATAACTCTCTTTAGATTGCCTAAGGATCTCTATCGAATTCTTATATGCAGTTTCTGGTAACTCTCCCGAGATATAACTCATTTTAAGTGCTATTGTAGCCCTATCGATCTGAGATAACTGATCCTCAATTTTGTTTAACCTATCCTTAAGTTTCCCCTTGAGTTTACTTTGTTCATCTCTGACCTTTAACATTTCGGCGTCCAACTTTCTCTTCATATCATCATACATACTCTTTGGGATCTCGTTCTTAGAGTATAACTCCTCTAACGCTTTCTGTCTTCTTCTTATTTTATCCATATATCCTAAAATCTTGTAAGCCTCGCTCCTCCACTCTGGAATTAATACTAATGAATCCCCATCTAATTTCAGACTGTCAGGAGCGTAACTCTGTATCTCATCTCCTTTAGAAATCTCTACGCCAGTTACTGTTCCGTCGATTTCAGTATAAACGTGAAGTAGAATCCCTACATCTCTACCGTAAATGTCCTTTATCTTTTGTCCTATGAACTTCGTTAATACTTCAACTGAAACCGGCATGGTATTACTCCTCAAAATTATCAGCTGAGTATGATTTATTTAAAAGGATTTGGGCTCCTCAGCAGGTAGAGGCTCATCACGGATAAGTGCTTTTAACCCTCATCATCGGCTAGGTAATATTATGATAGATTATTTAAAAAGGATTCCTAACGCAAGTTATGATTTACAATGAGCTTACAAACACTGGAGAATATAACGGGACAATTTTCACAGCTCTTACATGTAAACCCAACACCTCTAGCTTCAACATTCATTATCATAGGATTGTCAATACTAATAATCCTTCTTCTCGGAGGCATCGCTTACGGAGTAGTACAGGCTTTTAAAACCTTGCCTAATATGCCGTTCAGAGGTTTCGTTATCTTAATGTTAGTTATAGCCACGTTCCTATTAATTATAGGAATATTAATACCCTAAAATACTATAACTTTTTCCCGTAATACTCTAAGCCATAATCCCTTTCTATTTCTATGATTCTATTATATTTACTAGTCCTTTCACCTCTAGCAGGAGCACCAGTTTTGATAAAGTCACTTTGAACTCCCACTGCTAGGTCAGCAATAAAGGAATCCTCAGTCTCACCACTTCTATGGCTAACTATAACCTTTATGGAATTCTTTTTAGCCAGCTCTATATAGTCGAAAGTTTCGCTTAAAGTACCAATTTGATTAGGTTTAACTATAGTTCCAATGGTCGACTTCTTCTCAATTCCTTTTTTAAGATACTCCACATTAGTGGTATATAGATCATCACCTATTACTATAGTCTTCTTAAGCTTTGACTGTAGAATAGAAAACCTTTCAAAATCATTTTCATTGAATGGATCCTCTAAATATAGAATAGAATACTCATTTGCTAAGCTAACGTAATAATCTATCATTTCATCCGGAGAGTATTTCCTACCGTCTATCTCGTAGGCACCATCTTTGAAAAAGTCTGAAGCCGCTGCGTCCATACCTAGATAAACTTGACCGTCGTACCCAGTCTGTTTTACAGCCGTATATATGAGATCCAAAGCATCCCTAGTCTTCTCGAGAGGTGGAACGACTCCACCTTCATCTCCTAAGGCAGTGTAGAGTTTACCATATCTCTCTGTTATCAGCTCTTTTAGCCTCTTATAGATTGAAGTCGAGGCGATTAAAGCCTCTGAAAATGTATCAAACTCCTTGGGTATGATAATGAACTCTTGGATTTTAAGCATGTTACCCGCATGAAGCCCACCATTTAATATATTAAGTAAGGGTATAGGAACATACCTAACCCTAGGACCTCCAATATATTTGAAATATTCTAGCCCTAGAAATTTAGAGGCAGTTTTGAGAACTGCTATAGAAGTGGCTATTGTAGTGTTCCCTCCAATTCTACTCTTGTTCGGAGTTCCATCAAGCTTAATAAGAGCTTGGTCTATTGCTAACTGATCCAGAACACTAAAGCCATGGAGTGAATCATTAATTACTGAATTAATTATTCGAACAGCTTCTGTAACTCCGCCATCCTTATCCCTAAGTTCTACAGCTTCCCTAGTTCCCTTTGATGCGCCTGCAGGAGCGTCTCCGAAGTCAGAAATCCCGCCGTAAGTCTCAACCCTTACTCTAACTGTCCTGTTACTTCTAGAATCGAGAATTTGATAACCCTTTACCTTTCTTATTCTGAACGAATCGCTCATTTTAAATCCTTGATTAATATTCAAATAGAGAAGATTAATATATGTTACCTATTTGTTACAGCTCAATACCTTTGATCATATACGGGGTATTAACGCCAGTTTACGCTCGAATCCTAAGGGGAAAGATAAGTAACGAAAAAGCATTTTATATCACTTGGGTCACAGCACCGTTTTTGGTAGCGTATTTTTACCTTCAAACCATAATAACTTTACCAATCTTAATATTTTTCAATATTATAGGATATGTAATAGCTTTGAATAAAAAATACAAATTCATATCCCCTTTACTTCTGACGGCGTCAATATTATGCCAATTAATTTATAGTTTATTTGTATTACATATTACTCATGCCTAGGAAAAAACAGAGCGAGCCAGACGTATGCCCTAATTGTGGAACAAAAGTTGATAAACCGACAAAGACTTGGCAACTAGTATCTCCTCTACCAGATGCATATGGAAGAATAACCATAACAGTTATGGGCTCTTATGAATGTCCTAAGTGTGGACATAAATGGAAAGCAGTAGTTTCAAAAATAAAGGCTGGAGGGAGCTCCGTAGAGGTAGAGGGTAAGAAAGGAGTTAAGAAGATAGGAGAAGAGCAAGAGAAGGAGGAGGAAAACAGAGCCGAAGTAATAGAACTTGATTTGAGTGACCTTGATGAAGATGAAGAAGAGTGACATCATACTTTTAATACTTATTTTAATGATCTATATAGGAGTATTTTCAGGAGTAGTACAGACAGCTAGCGTAGAAGGAGTTTCAATGTATCCGGAATTTCAAAATGGCTTCCTAACTTTCTATACTTCTCCAAAAAACATTAGTGTAGGAAATATAATTATATATAAATCAACTCTAGGAACTTATGTAATTCATAGAGTTATTCAAATTAACCCTCAATATAATAGTTATATAACACAAGGTGTAGATCCAATAACCAATCCCATTCCTGATAATAGAATAGGTTTAGAACAACCTTACGGTGTTCCTCACCAATTCGTTATAGGAAAAGTGTTAGAGATTCATGGAATAATATTTTCAATACCTTACCTCGGATATATTTCTATATTATTCTCATTACTTTAAGATAGATATTTTTCCCTCACTTCTCAGTCTGTACACCCTATACGTAGGAGTCACTGAAGAGGGGTGATTTGCAGTAACTTGATCAATCCTACCGACAGAGGTATTTGATGGAGAGTTTAACAGTAATTGCGGATTCTTGTAAGCCTCTTCAACTATCTGCCTAATTGCATCTGCATATTTATCAAGAACCTCTTTCGGTTCGGTTTCAGTAGGTTCTATCATTAAAGCCTCTTCTACGTTAGGCGGGAAATAAATTGTAGGAGCGTAAAAGCCCCTATCGATCAGTGCTTTAGCGATATCATTAGCCGAAATCCCGGTCTCGTTAAACAATTGTTTCGCCGAGAATACAACCTCGTGTTTTCTGGGTCTATCTGAATAAGGTAATGAGAGACCTCTTACTCCCTTGAGTTTACTTATTAGGTAGTTAGTAGCTAGACTACTCAACTTTCCTACCATAGAAATGCCTTCAGAACCTAAACCTAAAATGTATGAATACGCTCTTACAACATTAGCAATATTGCCATAAAAGGTAGCTATCTTACCAATACTTTTAGGCGGAACATAATTTAGTGTAAACTTTCCATCCTTTTTCTGAACTAAGGGATAGGGCAAATAGTCTACTATTTCACCTTTGGCGCATATAGCTCCAGCACCTGGCCCTCCTCCACCATGAGGGACTCCAAAGGTCTTATGGAGATTGAGATGAACAACATCGAATCCCATGTCTCCCGGTCTGACTATTCCCAGTATCCCATTTAGGTTTGCACCATCATAATAGAGTTTAGCATCAACCCTATGAAGAATCTTGGATATCTCTAGAATATCACTCTCAAAAAGTCCTAGTGTATTAGGATTAGTGAGCATGAACCCGGCTGTCTTTTCGCTTGTAACTTCCTTTAATATGTCTATATCTATTAGCCCATCCTTGTTTGTCCTTATGTAGATTACCTTATATCCTGCCATAGCTGCACTTGCTGGATTAGTACCGTGAGCAGAATCCGCTATTAACATTTCATCGCGATTTCTTCTATTCTTATCTTCATGATATTTCTTTATCATTAAGACACCTGCTAATTCTCCAGCCGCACCTGCTGGAACTTGAAGACTACATTGATCCATACCAGTGATCTCAGCTAACATATTTTGCATCTCGTAAATCATTTCCAGAATTCCCTGAACAGTGTCAAAATCTTGTAACGGGTGATATTCAGAAACTATCTCTGAAGTTTTTTCTTCCACTTTAGGATTATATTTCATAGTACATGAGCCTAAAGGCATAAATCCAGTATCCACTCCGAAGCTCATTTGAGAGAGCCTTACGAAGTGCCTAACTACTTCTAGTTCTGATAGCTCTGGTATTTCAGGCTCTTTACTTCTCTTAAGTTTTTCAGGTATTCTTAATTGGATTTCTATTTCCTTCTCGTGTGGAACCAGAGTTCCTATCCTACTATTATTTCCCTTATATTCCGTTATTAGTGGTTCGTCCCACTTAGCTTGTCTCCACATTTTCAATAACCTCCTTCACCTCACTTACTAAAGTGTCGATCATTTGCTTTGTGTGAACCTCAGTAACACAAAACAATGCCTCATTTCTATCAATTTTGATACCACCATGAATTTTCTTCTTTAGTAGATGAGAGTGAATTAAGGAGTAATCAATGGGGAATTTGAGCAAGAACTCTTCAAAGAAGTCCCCTTTAAAGGGCGAGATAACACCGTCTATCCTTTCGAACCGTTCTTTAGCATAATGACTCCTCTTATAAATCTCCTCAGCTAAGTCCTTTAGCCCTTTCCTCCCTAGTAAAGATAAATATACTGCATTTGCGATCGCCATCAAAGCCTCATTGGTAGTAATATTCGAAGTTGCTTTCTCCCTCCTAGCAAATTGCTCCCTAGTTTGTAAAATTAATGTAAAAGCTCTGTTCCCGTCAGAGTCCCTAGTAAGACCTACTATTCTCCCAGGCATTTGTCTGATAAGTTGCCCGTCCCACCTAACTGCCATAATTCCAACTAAAGGACCTCCGTAATTTAAAGGCAAGCCTAGTTCCTGCCCATCACTGATAGCAATATCAACCCCGTATTCACCTGGAGGTTTTATAAGACCGAGAGATAGGGGATTAACACCCATAATAGTTATGATATTGTTCCTTTTAGCATATTCTACTATCTCTTCGACATTCTCTTCAAAGATACCGTAATAGTTAGGCTGTTGTATATATATTGCGGTTATATCTTTAGAAGACGATAGTATCTCTTTTGCCTTTTCATACTCTAATTGACCAGAGTTCTTGTTATAAGGGATCTCAACAATTTTTATTTCCTTACCGTATACCCACGTTTTTAATTCCTCCTTATGATAAGGGTTCATGTTTTCTGGGATTAATATTGTAGATCTCTTGTTGATTCTGTTTGCCATCATCACAGCTTCAGCTAAAGCAGAACCCCAATCATATAGAGATGCATTAACTACTTCCATCTCTAATAGTTCCGCAATCAGACTCTGATACTCGAAAAGTGCCTGAAGTAAACCCTGAGTTATCTCTGGTTGATATGGAGTATAAGAAGTATAGAATTCTGAACGACTAATGATAAATTTTACAGCCTCAGGAACGTAATGAGGGCAAACACCCCCACCCATAAATGGGGGCATGAGTAATTTCATGTTTTTATTTTTTAATTCATTAAGCCTTAACGTAATTTCGTACTCCGATAATGGTTCTTTATAAGGTAAGTTAAGCTCTCTCCTCAATAGGATCTCGTTAGGTACATCGGAGAAGAGATCATAAATATCGTGTACTCCTATTGCTTGAAGCATTTCCTTAATGTGAGCTAGGTTAGGTAGCCACGGATGCATGTCCATATAAATATCAAACAGTTATACTTGATCACGGTTAATAATGTTTAGTTCACCCCTTTTGGATATTGAAATAAAGCTAAATGCGGATATAGGAGAATTCGCAGGCTGGCAAATGCCGATGAAATACACAAGTTATCAAGACGAACACATGGCTGTGAGAACATCGTGTGCATTTTTCGACCTTTCACACATGGGAAGACTCAGAATTAAGGGAAAAAATGACGAGTTGGACAAACTGGTCGCCAAGGATATAAACAAGGAAAAAGAAGGAAAAATGATAGGACCTACCGCATTCCTCAATGATAGGGGTGGTTTTGAAGACGACGTAATGTTATATAAGGTCAAAGAGGATGAGTTTCTCGTTGTTACTAATGCTATAAACAGAGAGAAAATAATCAGTTGGATAAAGAAAAATTCCTCACTAGATGTTCAAGACTTGACATTCGATCTAGCTATGATTGCAATCCAGGGGAGAAATGTGTGGAACTTCGTTGAAAAAGTGGATCTTCAACCTTTAGAATTTAGGTTGAACACAAAATTCATGAGCGAGGATGTATTTTTATTAAGTAGGTCAGGGTGGACGGGAGAGGACGGCGTAGAATTATGGGGATCTCCCGAAACACTCTCAAGGTTGATCACCAAGCTTGTTAATTTGGGTGTGAAGCCAGCAGGTCTAATTACTAGGGACAGTCTGAGGCAAGAAATGGGTTTTGTACTTTATGGGGAGGACATCGATTCAACTACTACACCTATAGAAGCCAGATATTGGGTTTTCTCTCTAGAGAAAGAGTTTATAGGAAGGGACAAGATTTTAGAACAGTTAAAAAATGGAGTAGACAAGATAAGAATCGGATTTAAAGGAAAAAAGAACGAGAGGATCTTACCCAGAAGGGACAATCCGTTTAAAGTTTTAGGTACTCAAATAGGATATGTTACGAGTAGTACTTACAGCCCTTACTTAAGCAGGGTTATAGGAATGGGCTACGTTAAATCGAGTCACCTTTACTTAGGATTTAACTTAAACATTGACGTAAGGGGAAAATTAATAGATGTAAAAATATCAGACTTCCCATTAATTAAGTGATAAAGATGAGCAACGAAATCGTTATAGGAGGAAAATATAAGGTCTTAAAAGACAGATACTATACTGAGACCGACGAGTGGATAACTATAGAAAATAATGTGGCTAAGGTAGGGATAACAGACTACGCTCAGAAGAAGCTGAGAGACATTGTAGGAGTTGACTTACCTCAACCAGGTAGGGAAGTAAAAGCAGGAGAACAAGTCGCCACTGTAGAATCAGTGAAAGCTGCTGCCGATATATATTCCCCACTTTCCGGAAAGATAACAGAAGCCAATGAAGAATTAGTTACCTCGCCCGAATTAATAAATAAAGAACCTTATGGTGCAGGATGGATTTTCAAACTAGAAATTTCAGATCCAAAAGAAATCGAAAAACTGTTAAACTACGAGCAGTACATAAATACAATTAAAAAGAGGGAGGGACTGTAAAATGTCAATAGAGGTATTAGAAGGATACGTGCCCGTTTTTCCAAAGCCATCTTACATGGTTGTAGGAATTCCTGACGCTGGACTCGTAGGAGTCATAGCCACCGAATACCTAATAGAAAAACTCGGTTTGAAGGAATTCGCCACATTATATGCCCCAGGTTTACTACCTCCTATCTCCCACGTAAAAGACGGGATAGCTAAATCACCCATAAAACTTTACCATGGAAATAACATACTCGTCTTCCATTCGTGGATAGCAATTCCCTCAGAAGCATTATATCCGATCTCACGAGAGATAGTAAAAATAGCTAAGAAATATGGTATATCAACGATCATCTCAATAACAGGTCTTCCGATAGAAGACAGATTAAATGCTACTACAATAAACGCGTATTGGATAGGTAATAGTGAAGAGATCGCTCAAGAAATGGAAAAATTTGGCTTAATGAAGAAATTCGGTGACGGGTATATCGCAGGTCCCTATGCTCCGTTACTAATTGAAGCTAAAAAAGAGAACATTAATAACTTCACCATAGTAGTGGAATCGTTCTTAGACCTACCTGATCCCGAAGCATCTGCACTAGCACTTTCAATTCTTTCCAAATATATTGGTTTTAACATATCTGTAGACGAACTGATGCAAGAGGCAGAAGAGATAAGAGAGAAGATCAAAGGCTTAATGGCTCAAACAAAAGCCGAACTTCCAAGATACGCATCTGGCAAACCTATGACCTACGCGTGATTAAAAATGCCAGTTTTTAAAGATCTGGATGAATTAATCAGATACTTAATATCTAAACAAAAGGAGGAATTTAAGCAGATAGAGCAAGAAATTAAGAGAGAGTTTGCAGAAGTCGAGAACTTCATTAAGTCAAGATCTCCCTTATACTCCGTTGAGGAACTACAAGATTGTTATAAATATGTAATAGACATGCCGAAAGCCGATACATCAAGCCTTAAAGTCACAACAAGTGAAAACACTATAAGAGTTTATTGCAAGACAAAAAGCGGTAATACATATTATCTTAAATTCACAATTCCACCAGATGCAGATCCTAATTCTGTTGAAGTAACAAGACACAAATGGTTGATCGTAATTACGGTTAAAAAGAAGCACTAATTTTTTTAAAAGCTTAGAATAAGTTAGAAATGTTTATATAAACGCCGTTTAAGTTTAATAATAGGGAATTATTTTGGCAGAGGAAACTAATAAAACACCAAAAGACGTGGAGACTAGAAAAGTTCAAAGATTAGGTTCATCCTCCCTTTTCATCACATTACCCAAGAAGTGGATTAACAAGTGGGGAATAAAACCAGGAGATAAAATTATTATGGAGATCTCTGAAGATGGGACACTAAGGTTAGTAGCGGAAAAAGTAAAGATAAACTACAACAGGAGGAATGTAAAGATAGATATAGATAGCTATAAACAACCCATGACTACAGCAATACCATGTTTATACATCTTAGGATACGACGAGATCGTATTTACTTCAAAAAAGAACATAGATCCTAAAGAATTTGAAGACGTAATAAATTACTCAAAGCACTTGGTAGGAATTGAAGTAGCAGAAACTAGTGAAAACAGTATAAAGCTGGACTGCTTGCTCGATACTGAAAAAATAGGCTCCGAGTCCCTTCTCAGACGTATTCTGAACATTGCATCAAGAAAAGTTGATGAAATTCTAGGATACTTAAAAGGACAACCCTTGGCAGAAGTGCAGCCTAGCTTAGAGGACTTGAAGAGAGTACAATTGATGTTATTGAGAAGGAGTATGGGAGGCAGATACACGTCTGAAAGAGACACATTAAGAAACTTCATAATAGCTATTAACTCGATTATTATTCTCCGTGTATACAACATTATGACTAAATTAAGCAACACGATAAAGAACACTAAACCGATCCTCACTCAAGAACAAGTAAAGATCTTGACGGAAATGTTCCAGAAAATAAATGACTTATTTGATGAGATCATAATGACAATATTATTCCCGAGCGTTAAAAGGATCTCTAACGGCCATAATATAATCTCCCAGTTGAAACAAGGACTAGAACAGCTTAACATACAAGAACCGTTAATCAAAAATTATCTAGAGGAGTTAGTTCAAAGTTTAGAGGAGGCGTTAACAAACTCCTCTTGCTCAATATTTTTGGAAGAATTGCCGTGGATCGAGAGAAATTTTAATGCGTGAACAGAAATAGATATGGAGAAAAGTAATGACCACGCTAAAAATAAAAAACCTTCACGTGCAAGTTGAAGGAAGAGAGATACTTAAGGGAGTAGAGCTTGAAATTAACTCAAGAGAAATTCACGTACTTATGGGGCCTAACGGAAGCGGTAAAACCTCTTTATCATTAGCTATAATGGGACACCCTAAATATAAAATCACAGAAGGTAAAATCCTTCTTGACGGAGAAGATATCACAAACCTAGAGACTTATGAGAAAGTGAGAAAAGGTCTTTTCTTAGCTTTCCAAAATCCTATAGAGATTAGTGGAGTTAAACTTTCTACGCTTCTTGTAGCAGAATATAACAGAATTTACGGCTCCTCAACACAACCCTTACAAGTGATATCACAAGTTAAAGAGCTAAGCAAAACTGTAGGTGTTTCAGACTCACTTTTAAACAGAGGGATTTTCGAAGGATTTAGTGGAGGAGAGAAGAAAAGAACAGAAATCCTTCAAATGCTCCTCATGAAACCTAAAATAGCAATCCTAGACGAGCCAGACTCAGGAGTAGACGTGGATGGATTAAAAGCGATTTCAAATTCTATACTAAAGCTCAGAGAGGAAAACAATACTGGGTATTTGATAATTACTCATTATAGAAGGATCTTAGAACATATCAACGCCGACAGAGTACACGTACTATATAAAGGAAAGATCGTTGCTAGCGGAGGTATGGAGTTAGCTAAACTAATAGATGAAAAAGGTTACGAAGGAATAGTCAAATGATAGACTCTTTTTACAAATTATTCATAAGCAAGTTTAAATTAGATCTTTAACACAGTTAATGTGAGGTAATCCCAATTGCCAGAAGAGAAAATATCCGTTGATCTAAACGAATTAATAAACGCTACAATAGAAGCTAAAAATCACTCGCTCACACAGCAAGAATTCCATAAGAGAGTGGTGGAATCTGGACTTAGCAAAGACGTGATAACCGAAATTTCTAAGATAAAGAAGGAACCTGAATGGATGCTAAGGTTGAGGCTAAGAAGCCTTGAGTTATTTGAAAAACTCCCCACACCTAATTGGCTTCCTGACTTCCTATCAGAGCTAGACGTTTCCAAAATGGAAATTTACATTAAACCAGACGTAGAGAGAACTTCTAACTGGGATCAAATACCACCAGAAATAAGAAAATATTACGAACAGTTAGGAATACCACAATCAGAACAACAATACCTAGGAGGTTTAGTAGCAACTTTTGAATCAGAACCGATATATAGTAACGTAAAAGCGGAACTTCAAAAGAAAGGGGTAATTATGATGCCCCCTGAAGAAGCAGTCCAGAAGTATCCAGATATAGTCAAAGAATACTTCACAAAAATATTCCCAGTCTCAGACCACAAATTCGCAGCCCTACACGGAGCATTATGGAGTGGAGGAGTATTCGTATACGTCCCTAAAGGAGTAAAAATAACAATGCCCGTTGAAGGGTTTTTCATAATAGGTACAGAAATGGAAGGACAGTTTGAACACACACTCCTAATTGCTGATGAGGGGTCTTATATTCACTTTATAGAAGGATGTAGTGCGCCACAGTTTAAGAAGTTCTCCTTCCACGACGGAATGGTCGAACTTTACGCTAAGAAGAACGCATACATTAAATTCACTACAGTTCAGAACTGGAGCAAGAACATAATTAACTTTAATAATAAAAGAGCGTGGGCTGATGAAAATGCAACAGTAGAATGGGTAGAAGGCTCTTTAGGATCAAAATATAGCTTTGTTTACCCCTCCACTATCCTAAGAGGTAAAAATGCAACCTCAACCAGCTTAGTAGTAACATTAGCAAGTGGAGAAGGAGAATGGAAAGATAGTGGTTCAAAAATGATACATGCTGCACCTAATACTAAAAGTAAAGTCGTAAGTAAAAACATCGGATTCAATGGAGGAGTTAATATATACAGAGGACTAATAAGAGTTAACAAAGGTGCAGTGGGATCTAAAGCATTTGTAAAGTGTGATTCGTTAATGTTAGATGAAAAAACTAAAGCCTATACATTCCCCCATAATCAAGTGTTTGAGGAAGATGCAGATGTAGCTCATGAGGCTCACACATTCAGAATGAACGAAGACCAGTTATTCTATCTAGAGAACAGAGGAATAGACGAGAAAGAAGCTGTGTCAATGCTAGTACTAGGATTTATAGACGAGATAATGAAAGAGTTACCATTCGAATACGCTACAATGTTAAACAAGGTTATTAAATTAGAACTCGACAAGCTAGGTGCAGTCGCATAATGTCCATAATAGATTTTTCCTCAGCTCAACAGTATATTTCAAAGTTTAGTAATAAAAGTGAAAGAGAAAGACTTTTATCATTATATTTATCCCTCCCTTATCAGAGGATTAACGATTCCCCTACTCTAAAACACTACACAGACTGGAGCAGATTTGAAAAATTGAACCTACAAGTTAATGATTTCTTGCCCTCGAAGGAAGGAAGAAAGATAGATGGTTATACTGAAATTACTTATCCATCTGAGATCGAAACAAAGGATGAACCCACTAACTCACTTATAAAAGCCGAGGAACATAAGCTAGTAAGCTTAACACTCGCATTATCAAATAAGATCACCATATCTTCATCAAATTTAAAGTCAAAGAAGATCCTATTTTACCACACGTCTTCTGAAGGAGTATTTTATCCCCTAAATTTAGAGGTTAAAGTAGAAGACGGAGACACGATGGACTTCGTTTATATGAGCGATAGTCCGAAGGATGGAATGACCTCATCTGTTATATCCTTTGAAGTAGGAAGAGATGCACAGCTAAATCTTACTATAATAGGGCTTTCCTCTAACCTATTCATTTATTCCAAGGCATTAGTAAAAGGAGAGCTTAACACCAACATTTTCACCTCAAGGTCGTTTATCTCACATGTAAGTTACTCAATCGAATTAATGGAAAACGCAATATCTACATTTTCAGCAAAGACCATAGGATTAAATGATGATAATATAAATGTAAGAGTAAGTGCAATTCATAAAGGTAAAAGGAGTAAAAGCGATGGCATGCTAAAGGCTATATCTACAGATTCCGCATTGTCCGTAATAGGAGGAGATGCAATAGTATCAGAAGAGGCGTTAGATTCCTCAACATCTATAATAGGTAGAGCGTATAACATCGGTAAGGACTCTAAAGCAGTAGTTGCTCCAATGTTAGAGGTCAAGACTGGGAGGGTTCAGTTAGCAAAGCACTCAGCTTCAATTTCGAGAGTACCAGATGAGCTTATCTTTTATCTGGAGACTAGAGGATTCAGCAGAAAAGAAGCAGAGTCCATGATAATTAAAGGTTTCATAATAGATGAAAATGATCCTCAGTTCTTAGAGAAAATAATCGACGAAATACTTACGGAGGCAAAAGTATTAGTTTCAGTCTAGTCTCTCTATTCTGACTTAAGCGAAAAATCCCTTATTTATAATCTACGTAAAAGGTAATACTGAGGGAGCATGAGAGTAATCACGTTCAAGGTCGAAGAAGAGTTGTTACAAGAGCTTGACCTCTATGCAGTTAATTCTAGAAACACCAGAAGTGAGATAATAAGAGAGGCCCTCATAAAATATCTGAGAGAAAAGAAAGCCGCCGCGGGGACTTGAACCCCGGACCACCGGCTATCTCGAGATAGACCTTACAAGGCCGGCGCTCTACCAGTCTGAGCTACGGCGGCAAGTTATTATTTTACCCATTAATTTTAAAGTTTTATCCCGTTAATACCGTCAAAACGTTTTTACGATATTACGAGTCTAATAGCTCTAAATATACCCACTTTTTCCGCTAATTCAGCTAGCTCACCTTTCACAAATTTACCATAAAAATCACCAAAATAAATTCCCCCTATCCTGACTATTATGGCTAGTTGGTTAAACCTAAACTTTTCATCCTCCCCTAATGCATTCAACATCGCTCTTCTTCCCGATTGGACTGCTACTTGAGCTGACATTGGTATGAATTTCGTCGTCGTTGCACAATCTCCGGCTCCATATACGTCATCGTAGTCAACCGACTTAAGATAATCATCTACTATCATCCTACCGTTTATATTGGTTAGTCCAATCTCACTGATCATCGGGGAGCCCTTAAATCCTACAGATGAAATTATGAGATCAGCTCTAATCTCATGATCGTTAGTTACTACTAGATTCTTCTCTATTTTTTCTACTTTATTCTTAAGTAATACCTTTACTCCCAATCCAGTAAGTAATTCATAAGCATAAGTTGAAGACTCAGTACTCATAAAAGGTAAAAGCCTATCTTGTGCTTCTATTAGGTAAACTTCCTTCAAAGGATCCATTTCTTTTATAATCCCTGCTAATTCAACACCTAAATTACCTCCGCCTAATATTACAACAGACTTAGCCTTCAACAATTTATCTCTTAATTTTAGAGAATCTTGTATGTCTTCGACTTTCTCTGTGTTCGGAAATATTTTCTGAGAATACCCTAGTGCTATTATCAATTTATCATATTGGAACTCGCCCTTGTCAGTGATAACTACCTTTTTCCTAAAATCCACGTTCCTCACTCTAGCAACCAATACTTTATGGTAAGGGATCTTAGCTAACTTCGGATCTCCAGTCTTTATTACGTCCACTAGCCTATGGGTGAGAGTAAAATAACTTTTCTGATCTATAAGTAAAGCGTCAGGATTTGTTTTTAAAGCAGATAAACCTGCAAATCCTCCACCTAAAATTATAGTCTTCATAAGTATATATCAACTTTCAACTTTTTAAAGCTAGTTTCGTAATATTTAAAATTTTCACTTTTTTCCCAGTTCACCTCAAGTACTGAAGGCACATCGTGAAATGCTTATAGAATATAGACTAAATACCACTTACTGTCAAACTCATAAGAGTAAGGAGAAATTATCTAAAGTGGTTTCGCAGAACAGAAAATTAAAATTCGGCTAAAAAATTCTAGTTAAGAAGTAAAGGACTTGATCGAGAGACTAAAGAGTTTGTTTTTAATGAATCCTGTCAAGTTTGCATTTGAAATCTATGACTCAGAGGTCGATAACGAGTATGCAGATCTTACGGTAATTAATGAGGGTTATTTAATGTTTTACAGAAAATTTAAGCCAATTACGATACTGCTTTACGCGGAGAAGGAAGAGACAGCTAAAAAGTTACTGAGTTCAATAAGGGAAGACAAATTCGTACCGTTTGTGGAACCTAGATGGAGATCTTTGTTGAACTTTCCAAACAGTAAGATTTATCCAGAGCTCTTGATAGTGTGTAGATCTCCTATAGTCTTTAAGAGAGAGGATGTTAGGGAGTTGAATATGAAGGACTCTAATGAAATACTAAAAATCTATGGGAAAGAGAGGGGTAACACGTTACTACAGATGATAAAGAAAAATGAACTACTGCATACAGATTGTTTTTAAACGATCACCTAGTCTCAGCGGCTTATACATTGATTGAACTAGAGAAAGTTGCTGTAATAGTGGAAGTCCTAACTAAGGAAGAATTTAGGAATAGAGGTTTTGCAACTTCAGTTGTATCAATGTTGACTGAAGACCTTATTAAAAGAGGTAAAGTAGCCTCATTGTACGTGAGAGGAGATAACAGCCATGCAATTTATGTTTATATGAAGATAGGATTTATAGAATATTGGAAAAGGTTATGGATAACTGTAAATACTGATACAAAACCTCTGCAAATATAATAGATGTGTATCTATGCCTTTTTGCATTTTTTCTCTTTAATATGAACACTTTAAGTCCTTTGATAAATTAAATAGATATTAATGTAGAGTATACCTAGATATTTTAACTGAATTTAAAAGATAATTCATACTCTATTTCATGCTAAACTATCATTATTTTAATAATAACGTTACATAACATTCCATTAAACTATTATTTAGTTAATTATCACTTTTTCATCTCCCAACTAAGCCTAGAGAATCTTCTACCATATGCCCCTGAACTTCTAAATATAAACTTTATAACCGAATTAACACTTAAAAAATATAGTGCCGCCGTAGCTCAGCCTGGTTAGAGCGCCGGACTCATACGGCGCAGGGGACATCCGGTTGTCCGGGGTTCAAATCCCCGCGGCGGCATCTCCCTAATCTTTATCATAAATTGAAAGAGATTTACGTTCTTATGAGGGAGTATGATTGGAAACGTCTGAGGAAGAAACTGGAAACGCATAATATCAATTAGGTCTCTGACGTATTTATTAGAAGAGGGGTAGGAATAATAGACATTTTCGGGCTGACGGAGTATCAGAAGATCAAAATCTTAGAGAGGACACTGGAGAAGAGCTTATCAGACAAAGAAGGATAAACGAGGTAACTATAGTCTGGAAGGAATTCCATTCTTTCTATTGACTTCAGAGGACTGCAATATGAAAATGAAAGATATCATTATTGTTAAGTCAAGCAGAGAAGAGTTATATTAATATCTCACGAAAGCCTGAGGTCTATGAATTTGAATGGACTAAATTCCCTATTATTAGCTCTTCTTTCAATTTAATTACAGAGAAAGAATTAGACCTAGAGCGATGATAATAAGAAGCATTACCGAGGAAATACCTACCGCAGTACCTACACAAATACCTCTGCCTACCCAAAGGCCTACCACACTTGACAACATGATGACTACTACAAGAAGGACGTGCTAGGTCTTGTCTGATTGCAAGCTTTCTGCTCATAAATAATTCTGGTTATACAAAATATACATAGCTTAATGACTGCACTATGCTCACACTGACTCAAAAAGTAATTCAAGATATATTAAACACTACATTATTTACTATTTCCTTTCTACTATAACCTTGTATACAAACAAAGACGGCAAGATTGAAGATAACCCTGCTATTATAAAAATTCCATAAAACAAACCCAGTTTTACGATAAATGCAAGTAAGATTGACGCTAACGCTGAGAAGATAGTATCCATCAAGTGGTAAAATGAAGAAATTTTTGTGCTAAAATTTGACAATTTGACTACTGTTTCTTCAACGACTGGTGCCCTTAAGGATGAGGATATGTTGGCTAAGAGTATTAGGGATAAGAAGAGAAATATCGATTCTCGGTAAAACATAGAAAGTGATAAGAAAAGAATTAATTCTGCTATACACAATATTAGGAAAACTTTCTCACTTATTTTATGGCCTATATAAAAGAAAATAATTAGAGGAACTTGAATTATCATGAGGCATAAACTTATTTCCTGCGGGGTATATGTATAAAATACTGTAAGCAGAATTAAAGGTATATAACTTGTGATTGCAACTCTTCTTAAACTTGCAAAGAAGCCAAAGAATAAAACTAACTTCCCGACGTTTTTTAACCAAGAGTAGAGTTCCGATAAACTCTCTTTATTCTCTTCATATCTAAGCATTGATGATAATACTAGGTTTGCAAACAATAGAGGAATAAATAATATGAGGAGAATTTTTATCCCTATTATTCTACTCAAGTAGAATATTCCTAATCCTGCTAAGCTGAGGGTGTAAGTTAAGGTCATCATAATTGAATAATCCTTTCTCGTAAATCCTTTTTGAAGCATTATAACTGAGGAATTTATAGAGTTGGAGATACCCATAAAAATTGCAGAGAGGGTGAAAGTAAGGAAGGATCTTTGGATAATTAAGATTATTAGTACAAGAAGTTCTAATGCCGCTGAGACCAAGAGATTCCTCTTTATCGAGAAAGACACCAGAATAATGTATGTGATAAATTGAGATATTGATATAGTACTTAATATTAACCCTATTTGAAAGTCATTTAAGCCTGATATTTTCATTAAAGCTATGAACGCAAAACTCATGAAACCTATGAAAAATGAGATAATTGACTTATATGCTAAGTAATAATTCTTCATTTAGATTCATCCGTTATATTTTTTCAAAATGTTGGCTAAGTTATCCACGAAGTCTTTAGGATATTCTCCAGTGTACTTCAAGAATGGCTTAAAATACCTCTCTACTAACTCTTCCAGGCTTAGTTCTCTTGATAACTTATCTATCTCAGCAAGGGGCAAATTAAAGTAGTAGATGGTGGGATCTTTAACTTTTGCCTCTTCAAAAGCTCTTCTTCTAGATCTACACGGCATACATATGCCGCAATGCATTTTTCCAGATACAATGCAACTATGAGTTTTTGTAAAATCTACGCCTAATTCATTACCCAACTTAATAACTTCACTTTTTACCATTGTGTGAAAAGGTGCCATAACCTTAAAACCCGTAAGAGATTCAATACCTTTTAAGATACTCATTTTATTACTCCACTCATCCTTAAGCCAGCCCACAAACATGGTATTTAGATTCGGATAAGCTGAAAAAGATGCTAGGATTTCTATCACAAACTGATACTTAATTATATATTGTATAGAACCTATTGGAGGGAGATCGAAAGACTTAATATAAGAGGAAAAATCAATAATCTTTAGAGGGGTATCGAGCTTTTTAGATAATTCTTTGACTAACTCTAATTCTCTTATCTGGGGAGGATAGCCGTAATATATGAAAGTTCCATGCAACACATATTTATCTTTAAGATAATACGCTAACACTGTGGAATCTATTCCTCCAGTAAGTTGAATAATAGCTTCATCAACCATGATTATTTCCCGTAAGGGTCTTTTGCCGGCATATAATATGCTATGTGTGACATTGAATCTATTCTTTTATTATTCTTTATCTGATCGAAATTAGCATCTTTGCATTTAAATATCATAACCTCATCAAATGGTAATTTTCTGCCACCATATATTTTATATTCTCTAATGGCGGCCTCGTAATACATTCTACCCATGGAGTCTACTTGTATCTGATTATAAACTCCAGATATTATATTGTCATTTTTCTGTGTCAGATATACTGTATAACCCGGCGAAGTATTCAACCGGAATTTTTCATCAATAAACCCAACTAATTTAACTTTACCAACTCGTACCCCGTTAATAGTCTTAACTATACCTTTCTGATATCCTTGGAATACTATCTCACCCTCGTCGTTTAGAGTTAAATATGTAACATTTGCTTCTAATGGAAAACCCTCTAATGTTCCCGCGACAGAACTTATGTTAACCGCACCTTGATAAGCTTTTGAATAAGTAGAATAATCCCAGCAAATTATGGAGCCACCACTAGCAGCTTGCACTTCATATTTAGTTAATGATTCCCACTCGAAATAGAGAGACGAGATATTATTAGTCTTTGTATCGTATGAACCAATGCCAAGTCCTCTATAAGTTTCATCATTTAAATTAACTTCAATAATAAAAATGGTATCTATCTTGGAACTATCATAAAAGTTATAATACGATTTTAGAAAATCTTTGAATTGTTTATCTTCTAACTCACTATTTTCAATTTTTATCTCGATATTAGAAACAATGAACTTTATTTTAGGTATTAAGTTTTTCCCTATTATGTATTCAACTTTAGAACTGATTTCCATCTTTACCTGGATAGATTATTTCGTTTATGTTAGATAAAGATACTGTATTTAGAATATAGAGGAATATGTAGAAAATGTATATTATATTAAGTTTTTTCCGATCTTACTCTATATAATATATTTTTGCCGAAGTTACAACAGTCTGGAGATAGTGTCGTAATTAACCTACAAATTCTGGAATTAACATTCTCTCCCACAAGACTAGGACTATGTAGTACATCATGGTACTAATGCTCCTATTTACTGTCTTAGTAGTCCTCTTAAAACGTACGAGCCTATCCCTCAATCAAGAGTGCAGCGATTCGTTAGGATTAACGGGTGAGATAACCGGCTGTCCGGGGTTCAAATCCCCGCGGCGGCACCTTAACTACATTTACTGATAATTTCGGACAGTTTTCTCGATAAGTCAACTGCTAAAAGAGTAAGATTTGGTAACAATAATTAAAACAATCTGTACGTTTAAGCCTTTATCTTTCTCCGAAACGATACTTATACGTCTCAATCTTACTCCTCAAATTGTCAACCAACATTCTAGTCTCAAAGCTTACATTCTTCCCCTCCATAGCCTCCTCAGCCCTTGCCAGATACTCCTTAGCCCTCAAGTACAGATCCTTGTTATCATAAGCTACAGCATTTTGCAAATACATCATGCCGAGCATGACCAACTGCTTGATATATTCCTCACCCTTAATAAGCTTGAGATTAACCTCAAAGCTCCTTATGTATTTTTCATCAATAGGCTGCCCACTATCTGGTGAGATTGTAATCGTTCTCTTTTTCATGAAGGGACTGATAAGATTGCGACTCTGAAGATATTTACTAAAGTATGTTACTGAGATTACAAATACTACTAATGGAATTATTGTACTAAGGGTATTAGTTAGAGTTACATTGTGTAATAAATAGTAAGGAATCGAAAACGACACTACAGTAGCTATTGCTGTAGGGAAACCTATAAACAGCAATGCTAAACCAAGCCATTTCGAAAAAGATAACTTCTCTCCTTCCATAACTCTTCCCTTAGTTAAATTCATTATATAAAGTATAAAATTTTATTATATTAGCAACTAAACCGGCTTTCTGGCATTTCCTTCTTCACTCTTTTGTTGCAAAGGGTAAGGTTGGTATAGCTTGTCTGGTATTAGCACTTCCTTATTCTCTATCCTCTTAGTCTTGGTTCCGCATCCAGACACGCCTTCCTTAATCAAAATTCTGTGCTTATAAGCTACACTGTTTTGCGAATACACCATAGCAACTATATCTAATTGAAATTGTTAGACGTACTCCTATCAATATCTTCTTCAGAATCTGCTTCAGCAACAATCCTCATAATTCTTTAAACTATTCGTAGTGCTATACTCCTCTCGGTTAATGGTTAAACTCTTTAGACATTAGTTTAACTTATATTATATGGTTTATCAAATAAAGTTAAGGAAGAAAGGTGTAATTATCTTACCAAAAGATGTTAGGGAAAAACTCGGGATAAAAGAAAACGATATATTGTTAGGTGAGATGAAAGGTGAGGAGTTAGTTTTACGTCCCTTAAAACCTAAAATTGTGAGGGTTGATCCCAAAATGGTGGAAGAGATCCTTAAGGAAGAAGGTGAGGCTGAAAGGAGGAAAGAGGAGGAAATATTTAATGATAGTTGATACGGGAGTTCTAATAGAGTACATTAATGAGGCTGGTACATACCATGAAAAGGTTAAGAAGCTAATTGAGAGCTACAAACCACTTTATGTCACACCAATCACTTTGAGTGAAGTATTATACGTAAGTTATAGAGTTTACATAACGGCTGGGTTAAGTAATGCCAACAATTACGCAAAGGAATTTGTAGAGTGGCTATCAGCTAAACTGAAAGTCACGGAGATTAACCACGAAATAGTAATAAAAGCAGGGGAAATAAAGAAAAAATACGGGATAGCTTTGCCAGACTGTTATGTAATAGCTACTGCAGACTATTTAAAAGATAAGGCTCTCTTTAAAAGAGAGAAGGAAATAGTTCAAGTCTTGGACGAAATTAGAAAAGAATTCGGAGATATTATTAGTTTTATTGATGAAATATAATACAATAATAAAAAACTTAAATTTTATAAATTCTGAATATTTTAACAGAAGTATTTACTTAAACATCTCGGGATTATTACTACACTGGAGTTAAAGAGGATAAAACTAGTTCAAATACCGGTATCCGTTCCAATAAATTACTTAAGGATAATCGAGGGGCGAAAAATTTTCACGTAAGAAGATGGGGTAAAAAGCTCTCTGTACATTTAAGAAAATTTTCAATATTCTAATATATAGTTAAGTTAAAGACTATCAGCCTTAATAATTAATCTTATGTCCCTGTCAAAGCATATCATCGTTCTTGAAAAGAAATCATCCCTACCTAAAATAAGGCTTGGAAAAACTCCTTCATAAACGCCTAAATCGGCTATTGCAACTGGTATTTCAAAATTTTCATTTAGCTCTACGGGTAGCTAGAGATAGAGGAGTTTGGAAAAGAGGATTTTAATGTGGGGCTTTAAAGAGTAGCTGAAGGACAAGTTAAGTTAATACGTAAATCCGATATTAATTCTAGAAGCTACTGGGAGATATAAGATTATATTGCAGCTCAAGCTAGAAAATCCTGAGGGTTTATTTAAATATGGCTCTTCACTTTAACTATATAAAAATTTTCTAGCGACAATAAAGCTGAGCAGCGACAATGTAAAATCTGGAATACTAAATAATATAAACATAGACCTGAGGCTGAGGTGGTTAAGATCGGCATAAGTGGCAATAGAGTCAACAAAACCGAAAGGCGCAGTGACTATTATATATTTTATATTATTCTTCCTATGGCTTAAGCAAGCCGTAACACCCCAGGCATAGTGCAATAATAGTGAAGACGTTCTATCAACAATTTTCACGATAATAACCTGAAGTAACGTAGTCAGAACTACTGTATAATTAAGGATAAATGCGTCCGGTAACAAAAGGAGCCCTTCTAACACTGCATTTTCCCAAAAAGCTAAGGCTACTCCATACACTTGAGAGTCTCCTTTAACTAACCTTGCGAACACGTATGCGAAACCAGGTTCTGTAGCAGCCGTTAAAGCTCCATAAGCTAGGTATGTAGGTATCTGAGGCTTTTCGAAGAAGCTTAAAAAAGAGTACTGGATTACAACCTTTACGATTATAGCTGTAAAATACGCAGCTGCTGCAACCGCGAGAGCTTGTATGTCCCTCTTTACGAAAAAGAGAGGCAGAGCACCAACTAAAATGGAAATAACACTACCTATAAGTATATACAAGTCCATGGGTTAAAGTAAGGAAATAACTATTTAACGTTCCTTTTCAAAAATGAAAATAAGTAATTTCTAGCTTCTTCCACGAGCTCCTTTAGCTCACCCTCGTTATCGAAAAGTATCCCATAATTCATAATGATATCCATTAATACAGCATAATCTATAGGATCTACGTCATCTGGTATTTCATTAGGATACGCTTGGAGAGCTCTATTCCTTAAACTTAATAATTTTTCATAAAGGAACTTAACCTTAATGTCTCTAGGACGGATTTGGAGAAAATTCGGCAAAGCATAGTACAAGGCTTTAGCCCGATAATATTTTACCTTAAACTTTCCCACCTTCTCCACCTTCACTGCCTCTATTAATCCTCCCTTCTCGAGCCTCTTTAGCCTTCTCCAAACCGTCGGTATCGGCTCATTTAGCCTCTCAGAAATCTGAGTGACATTTAGAGGTTCTCTTATTATTTCTTTGATGATCATGACATTTAATTTGTCGAAAAGAAGATCAACTTGCTCCTTATTTACTACCATAAATCTTAGCATAAGATAATAGAAGGGATTAAGGATAAATTTTGTTAACGATGTTTTCTCATCAATTCGCTATTATCACCTTTTAAGTTTGTGTAAGACTTTACAGGGGGTCTGTTTGGTTTGATTACCTTTCCCATCAGATAAATTCTTTTTAAACCAAATAATCGTTTTGTAAAGAAGAGGGTTAGGAGAAGGAAATCTCCGAAAAGGGATTAACAGCCCCATATAGAAATGTTTATAAACGTTACTTTTTCTAAATTTCCTTAAATAACTAGGAGAGATAAAGCAATCAGAGATATTCTTTTTATAAAAATCGCCTATCCAACCTCTTACTAGTCCTTGTAACTAACTACTCAAAAGCACTCCGTCATGCATTATAGAGATTAAGAGGATTGTTATGACAACACCTTCCTGATATACAAGGGATGGTATAATAATTCGAAAAGAGAATGTTTCCCTTAGACGTGAAAAAAGATTGAAGAAATTGGTTATCATTAGTTTTAGTGTACTTGCAATTAGGAGAAAGACCGTGACGTTATTAGGGTGGTGAACTTAAATGGGAGGGGTTTCTGAGCCTCTCGATTGACCACTGAAGGAAGAATGTGATTCCAAATCGATGAGAGGAACCCACGCTTCTTAGAGCGGAAGGGAAATCATCTCTCGCCCCTCAACTTTGAAGTAAGACCGTAAGGAATTATACTGCCTTTTCTTTCTAGAAGTTTTATTCCTTTGCTTTCGGCATACTTAAAGAACTTCTCATTTAACTCCTCCTCTCTCATCTTATCTAACTCGATTAGGAATCTGATCAGTGATTTTCTTAACTCCTCTGCAAAAGCTTTATCTGACTCTATCGGTAAATCTCGATCCGAATGATAAAAAGGAATTAAATCGTCGTTATAGAGAACCATAGCGGGATAACCTTCTATCACATAAGGAAAGTGATCGGAATAAGGTGTGGGCATCTCCACCCTTTTCACGTTAAAAAATCGCGATAAATCCCATAGATCAGGAGTAGCCGAAAAGACTACTTTGTCGGGGTATAAAGCATCGAGAGATATCATAGTAAACACGTCATCTTTGGGTTGTTGAATAGAGCCGTTGCAACATCTGGGACCCTCTTCAGACGAAAAGAAAACGATTTTGAGACCGTGTTTAAACTTTGGAAATTCTATAGTAGAAAGAAATTCTACAGCGAAAATATTATCATGATATCCTGATAGCCAGTGATCTACATGAGCTCCAATAACGATATATTTTTCACCTTCTTGAACAGTAAACTCTAGGTTATGAGATATCGTATCGACGAGTCTGCTCTTAGATTCTATATCTACTACATCGCCTGGCTTTAAAGGTATTGAACTGAAAACAGCCGGTTTTTCATCCTTTACACTAATCCTCCTTAATTTCCCCTTGTCATAAAATACTGAAGCTGAATATTTCCTTTTTAAATTCTCCTCGTGTATCGAAGGTACGAGAAATGGGTGCTCTGGCATTACGTTAAAGGCTATATCCTTTCCTACTTCCCCTTTCAGGTATCCGCAAGTATACGGTAATAAACTGGCTTTTACTTCTTTTCCGTTAACTACAAAACGGAATTCGTCTATCACCCATTCCTTAGTCTTTACCAAGTATTCACGATATGTAGGATAATTACCTGAGAGTCTTTCCTTTAGGATACTAAGGATCTCTTTCTCTCTGTTAGAACCATGAATAGCCTCACCGAGCTTGAAAAGCTCTTCTCCCAGCACAATGAGATAATTAATTCAAGGCTTAAATAAATAAGATAAACGTGAAAAGAAGATAAGGGAAACAAAAAAAGCAAATTTAACTTATTAAAAATAAAAATATTATGCTTTCATTGCGAGCCTTCTACAGGCTTGATATCAAATTATTTTTAGGAAACCTTTTCGGATATTTCACAGTAAACTTGAGCCATCTGATAAATTTTACGAATTGTTAACGTTGAGTGAATTAATTAGCATCTACATAATAATAGTTTAATAATGAGTCAAGTAGACTACGCTATAAAGGCTATTGCTGAACAAGTTGAAGATAATGAGTTAGTTTACATAGGGTTAAACTCAATTCCAAGTCTCATCGCCTCATTCATGGCAAGAGATCTTTACGGCAAGAAAATAAGGATAATAGGAGTTGCTGAGGCTGATAACCCTAAGTCCGTAGAAATAAGTCCCTCAACTGGTAATCCCTTTATGGTCTCCAACACTCCAGTATTTATAACAGCTGACGCTTTTGATTTAGCTCAGAAGGGGAGACTGGATGTTATGTTTTTAGGACCCGTCCAAATCGACAAAGAGACTAACGTAAATCTCTCCGTTATAGGGGACTACCACAATCCAAAAGTAAGGCTTACCGGAGGGGCTGCAACTGCCTTCATCCTCCCCCTAGTTAGAAAAGCTATATTGTGGAATTTAAAACACTCAAAAAGATCTCTAGTAGAAAAAGTTGACTTTGTAACGGGTACAGCAAAATATTCTAGTAATAAGGTGATAGTGGTTACTAACTTAGGGGTTCTAAAATATGACAGAGAGAAGAAAACCTGGTTCATAACTGCTATTTATGAAAACACGTCAGTTGAAGAGATCTTAAATAATACAGCGTTTGAAGTAGTTGAATCACCTACTCTACGAATTATTACGCTCAGAAACGACGAAAGAGAATTCATAAAAAGGATGGATCCTTATAACTTACGCTCTGCACTTGCATAATTAGATAGGTTGTAATTCTTCCACGACTCTTTTCCAATCTACATCGTAGAGCCCGAACATACTTGTGGGTTCAGCGCCCCTCGGAGCATGAACTACGGCTGTTATATATTCACCATTTATTGTAGGTCTTTTTCCGTAGAAATAACTCTTGTCAACAATTTCCTCGGCTGTTATAATTGTTATTTTGGATGCCTTAGCCTTATACTCATCCTCGTATAAAGGTCCTAATATTTCACTATTACCCTCTTCATCTGCCTTATGGACATGAATAACTGCTACATCGGGGACTATAGCTTTAACTAGGAGGATATCCTCACCGGAAAAGGGATCTTTAACAACTTTCCAGGTCTCTAACTTTTCATGTATTTTAACGAGATCCGAACCTATTACCCCCTTAACAGGCATGAAAGGTAGTCCGAACGCACCAGCCCTGATACCGGCGATAAAAGCTCCACATGTGTCTTCTATGAACTCTACGTCTTTATTTTCTACCATCTTCCTAAAATTCGGAGGAATCCCAAACCACTCGAGAGTAGCCATAGCAGCCCTTATCTTTTTAACCGCGCCGTGTTTGAGGAGAACCTCTAATCCGAAACCTGGCTCCCGGTCGATAAAATATAACCCCTTTTTACCACTCTTGATTAATTCATAGATAAACGCCATAGGATTTCTATGAAATGACATACCGCTGATGGTAATTGAATCTCCGTCCTTCACTAGGTCGACAGCGTCTTTAATACTCATTAATTTGCTCAAACTCTATCCACCACTTTAATATCGGCTAACGCTTTTTTAGCTTCTTCTACGCTTGTCTCGTCCTCCAGTGTTGAAACATCACCTACATCTTTTCCAGTTGCTAACGCCCTTAAAACCCTCCTCATGATCTTGCCGGTTCTCGTATGCGGTAATTTATTAACGAAAATTACTTCCTTGACAACAGCTATTGCCCCGAAATTCTTTTTCACATTTTCAATGATCTTTTGCTTTACTTGGGACAAGTCTTTAACTCCTTCTTTAGGTACCGCGAATATCACAATTACCTCTCCCCTAATCTCGTCAGGAACTCCTACTACTGCAACCTCAGCAACTTCTTTAATGTAAGCTGCATTCTCGATCTCAGCCACTCCTAGCCTATGACCTGCGACTTTTAGTATATCGTCGCTCCTGCCTAGAATATACAAATATCCCTCTTCGTCCATATAACCGTAATCTCCGGTCTCATAATAACCGAACCTGACGTAGTAGTTTTTATACCTTTCATCATTCCACAGACCGATCATAAAAGCAGGGGACGGTGAGGTAACTATGATATTTCCAGCTTTCCCCCTAGGTAGTTCAGTACCGTTATCATCAACTATTTTAATATTTATAGACGGTAACGGGACACCAACACTACCATCCTTGATCTTGAGGAAGCCGAAGTAAGAACCGCCTGGAGATGCTATGTAGCCGGAATTCTCGGTCTGTCCCCATACCTCAAAAATCTTTTTTGCTTTAACGTTCCTACGCAACCAATTCATAGCTTCAACTCCCAGACTCTCACCAGCTGTGACAAAGACTTCTAAACTCGAGGTGTCGAATTTCCTCACGTGCTCTTCTCCATACCTCATTAGCATCTTAACTAATGTAGGTGCAGTCCACACATTTTCAACTTTATATCTCTCTATTATTTCCCACATAACTCCAGGGTGAGGATAGTCCAAGACACCCTCATACCAGATCGTTGTACCGTAGTTAAGTAAAGGTCCATAAAGGCTATATGAGTGACCGTTAATCCATCCTAGGTCGGCAGTCGTTAACAGTTTCCTCTCGTTAGAGAAATCAAATAACCATTTAACGTGAGCATAATCCCAGACGGTATAAGACCCCATTGCGTGAACTATACCTTTAGGCTTACCAGTAGTTCCTGAGGTATAGAGTATGAACAATGGATCTTCCGAATTCGTCTCTACGACCCCCATTCTAGTATTAAGCTTAATAACGTCATTAAAGTCTATATCCCTATCCTCTTTAAAACTAGCCTTGTCCTCTCTATTTAAAACTACGACTTTGTTTACATTAATTCCGCTTTCCTTTATCGCTTCATCAACGACACTCTTCAACTCTATAACTTTTCCTCTTCTGTATGTAACATCAGCCGTGAAAATTATTTTCGGCTTAGCGCTCTTTATTCTCTCTGCTAATGCTTTAACACCGAACCCCGAGAACACTACGGTATGAATTGTACCTGATCTCGCTGAGGCTAACATTGTTGCTCCTGCTTCGACAACCATAGGCATGTATAACAGTATTGTATCGGATTTCGACGAATACTGAGTGATAAATGAAGATATTTTGCACGATAATTCGTATAGGTCTTTGTAAGTATATCTCTTCTCTTTTCCTTCTTCATTTAACCAGATTATAGCTGTTTTGTCCCCCTTACCTTGAGAAATCCATCTGTCCAATGCATTATATGTAATATTAATCTTTCCGCCTACAAACCAACGGTAATTATCCGGTGATTTATAGTCTAGAATCTTTTCGTAACGCCGAAACCAAATCAGTTCCTTAGCTATCTTATCCCAAAACTCTTGGGGGTTACTTATACTTTGTTTCCAGATATCGAGATAATCGCTTAAACCTACCTCTTTCATTGAAAAAATAAACTATGAATTAATAAATAGATTTAGCGGAAACGCGGAAACTAGACAATAAGACAAAAGGGAGTGTACTCAATTTTCTTATCCTCTCATTAAGTTTAATAACTCACTTAGATAGAACTCTTTTTAGATGATGTGAGTCATGCCAAAGCGATTGGTGAGTTAAACCCTGAGGTAACTGATTTCCTTTCACTAGATCCCTAAATTAGTTTCTTCTCTATTACCTCCTTAACGTATTTTCCAGTAGAAGATGAAGTCAATAGTTTCTTGATTATTTGCGGCTCACCCATACCGCTTCTTTCCTTCCATACTAGCAGAGATTCCCTAAGTTTCCTCAGCGCTTCATTATGATACTTGCATAATCCGTTTACCGAAATAGCTTCAAGTTTACATATTTTACAAGGCTTATAACTTACGAGACCCAATACTCCTCCTAATTTCTCTCCAATATGCTTTTTAACCTCCTGATATTTACTCATGTAGCTTTCTAAGATTTTGACGGTCTCGTCTACAACTTCTTGCTCATTAGCTTTACCGTCAATAATTGCGTTAAGTTTCTCTTCCATTTTCTTTGTTAGAGAGACGTCTGTTAATTCCTTAAAATACTGATCTAAGACTTCAGCCACTGTTATCCCAAGGTCAGTTGGTACTAGATAACTTCCTTTTTTTACCAGATATCTTCTGTCAAATAAAGTCTCTATAATTCTCCCTCTAGTTGCCTCGGTACCTAGATTATTGTTCTCCATCCACTTCAATAAGTCGATTTTCGTAAGCCTACTTAGCGATGGTTTAGTAACTTTCATCGAAACGGAGACCTTTGCTATTTCCCCTACATCTCCCTTTTTCAAATCTAGGAGTTCCTCATCAGGTACGTTACGATAAGGATACAATAATAACCAGCCCTTGAAAATTACCTTCTGAAAAGTTAGCCTTATGTCTAACTTCGTTTCTTTAAACATTAAGTCTACCTTTTGTTCTTTAACCTTGGCATCAGAAGATATGCTAGCTAAGAACCTCCTCGTTATCAACTCGAACAGTTTGTACGTTTTAAGTTTTAAGCCCTTAGCTTTTTCTCCAGTAGGGTAGATAGCTGGGTGTGCTGGATCTTCCTTCTCTCCTTGCCTAACTTGAAACCCATTCTCTCTTTTAGTTATATTCTTCACTAACCTCACTAAATTTGAGAAGTTGTTCCGCTCTATATCTTGGACTATCTTATCAACATTAACAGTAGGAGGTATCTTTTGGCTATTAGTCCTCGGGTAACTAATAAGTCCGTCTAAATATAACTCTTCAGCTAATCTCTCTGTATAATAAGGTGAGAGACCTAAAATTCTTCCGGCTTCTACCTGAAGATCTCCTAGGTTGAACGGTGGGGGTCTAAGCAAATTTCTTTCTTCATATTCTACTTCTCTGACTATTAGCTTATCGTTCTTTATTTTTTCTGCAAACTTTTGGGCATCTTCTTTCCTTTCGAACACTTTATTAACTGTGAACTTCACTTTCCTTTTTCCAATTACTGCTTCTACGCTCACTGTATAATACGGAAGAGGGACGTAAGTTTCCCTCTCCATTGTATTATTTATCACGTGGATTAACGTGGGGCTTTGTACCCTTCCGGCACTTAACACTATTCTCTTCCTAGATATCTCGCGTACAGCATTCATTAATGCCCTACTGACGTTTATTCCCCATAACCAGTCTACTTTATGTCTCGCTATTCCGGCATTGATCATGTTATAATCTAAAGGTTCTAGATGAGTAATTGCTTTCCTAATATCTTCTTTAGTAAGAGCTGAAAACTTCATCCTCTTAGCTTTTCTCTCATCTCCAAAGAACTTTATTATTATGTAACCTATTACAGAACCTTCAATATCATAATCACAAGCATTAATAAAATCTAAAGCCTTTTCCGAAAGAAATCTAAATAACTCATAATATTTCTTAGTATATCTAGCAGAATCATCTATTGTCCAAAGGGGTTTCCATTCCATATGAAATACTGGAAACCCAGAATTCCCGTACAGATTGAAAAGGTGTCCAGCAGCAGGAGCAATTACTAAAGTTCTTTTATCGTAATTTAAAACCCAATAATTCACTGAAAACTGTTTACATAGTTGAGGTTTAGTAGATAATGCTTCGGCTATCTTTTTAGCCGCTTTGCTTTTCTCTGCAACCACTAATGTATAATTACTTGGCTTACAGACCATGTTTATTCGATCTTTCTTATAGACACTAACTCTACTTTACCATTAGGATATACACGTCTTATAGTAATAGGTAAAACCCCTCTTTTCAATTCGTCTTCTGCTATGCTTATAACGTCATCAAAAGACAAATTAGACGTATCAATGAGAGGTTGAGCACCCATTGCAAGCTGTAAAGCTCTTGCACTGACAATTCGTGCTATCTCGTATTTTGTTAGCTTACCTTTCCAACTCTCCTGAAAAATCTCATTAATTTTACTAATTGTCATCAGTACTCACACCCAATAAGTAGGAAAAAAATCTAACTCTAATCCCAGTCTATCTCTTTTGCGAGAAATTCCGGCAACTTACATTCTGGAGGAGGAGTAAACGGTATCTCTGAATTGAATATAGTTCCCAGTACTTTAGCTAACTTACCTACTGCCCTATCATCTACGATTCCAAGTAATCCAAATCTCACTATTTTCTCCTTCAACTCTCCTATACCTGGCGATATTTCGATCTTAAATTCCTTCAACTTGCTTCTTAGATCCTTTATAGGTGGTTCAGCTGCAACTACAGTATTGGAGAAGTTACTTTCATTGCCAAATAATGAAAACCCAAGATAATTCGTGATATTCCTTACAAAACGTGCACAAGCTTCATGCCTTCTCCATCTATTTTCAATTCCCTCCATTTTCATCAGCTCAGCTGCTCTCAATGTAGCATTAAATACTCCTACCGCAGGAGTAAACGGTGTCTCAAATTTGTCTTGGAATTTGAGGTAAAGCGATATATCTAAATAAGCAGGGACTTCATCTTTTACGAGCTCGTTTACTCCTTCTTGAGATAGTGCAACGAAACCTAAACCAGGTACTGACGCTAAAGCTTTTTGACTTCCAGTAGCCACAGCATCTATTTTCCATTCGTTAACTAGAAGTTTATACGCAGCGAATCCCGATACAGAGTCAACAAGTAATTTTAAACCTCTGCTTTTAACTACATGAGATACATCTTCCATATTTCTGAACGCAATACCAGTACTGGTTTCGTTGTGAACCAGAGCAACTGCCGTTGCATCTTTATTGTTATCTAACGCTTCCTTGATCTCCTCCAAGGTAAAACCTTGACCTAGTGGTTTTTCATAGCTCACTACATTAGCTCCTCTCCTTTTTAGTGAGTCTAAAAGCCTATTGCCGAATTCACCGTATGGGAATGTTACAACTTTTTCGCCTCTTTTTACAAGAGAGTAAACCATTGCTTCTACAGCCAAGGTGCCTGAGCCTGTTAATAATGCTACTCTAGTAGAACTGAAATGCTCATTCATTAATCTCTCTAGGTTTTTAACTATCTCTCTAAACTTATCACTTCTATGGTTGATTACTAGCGTAGATGCTTCCTTTACGCTTTTTGGGACTTCTACCGGACCGGGTATTAACAACATTTAGATCATCCCCAACTCTTTCATAGTAGCGAGTAAGTTCTGTAGTGTTATTTCGGCTACTCTTTGTTGTGCTTCTTTGGTTTGAGCACCTATATGAGGAGTAACAATAACTCTCTCATGCTTTAATAACTCCAGTTCCCACTCCTCCTTTGGAGGCTCATTCCAAAATACATCCGTAGCATAGGCTAAAATCTTACCAGACTTTATATATTCTAGTAAAGCTTTACCGTCCACCGATACTGCTCTACTGGTGTTAACAATTATTACATTATTCTTCATTTTTTCAAATTTATCTCTATCTAAAATCGGCTTAGCATTTTTACCTACTGTTACGTGAAGACTTATAACATCTGACTCCTTCACCAACTCATCTAGAGTTACGGCTTTTGCATTGAGTTTCTCTGCTTTCTCTCTAATATCTACAACGTCATATGCTAAGACTCTCATCCCCATAGCATTTGCTATTATACCTACCTTAGTGCCTATTCTCCCATAACCTATTATCCCTATGGTTTTTCCAGCTAACTCTACTCCTTCTAACTTCTTAAATATACCAGATTTCGCTAGGTTCATTGCTGCGTGCATTTTTCTAGCTGCAGCTATCATTAGTCCTATTGTTAATTCTACTGCAGAATCCGTAGAAGCACCCGGGGCATAAACTACCTTGATTCCTCTTTTATCAGTCTCGTCTGTATCGATATTATCTAGACCTATACCGGCCCTTGCAACTATTTTTAAGTTTTTACCTCTCTCGATTACGTCTTTATCTACCCTAGTTCTACTTCTGACCACTAAGACTTGATAGTTTTCTATTATATCTAACAATTCTTTTCTTTCAATTTCAGGTCTATAATCTACTTCTGCTCCCTTCTCTTTTAGCGTTTTAATTAGGATTTCGTTGATAGGATCTGTAATTAATACTTTTACGGAAGGCATAACACTCACCGTAAGAAGAATTTATAGAATTAGATGTTTAACATGATGAAAGTGATGAAGAAAAAGCCCAAGACGTAGTATAAGTCAAGTAAAGTTGTATGCCTTTAGGCACATTCAAGGGATTTGTAATTGTTTGCATTTTTACCCTCACTTTATACGTTAAATTCCTACTTTTATATTTTTCTTTTATATTTTTTTATTTTATTTTACGAGAGTTTGGGTTTGCTTAAAAAATATAAAAAGATCAAGCAACCCCACTTGCATATTCAAAGCTGAAGCTATAGCTCTAAGTAAACCTTCAACTAATAAATATCTATGTTTGTTATCTACTTTTTTAACGCTTACATACAAATTAGTATTAACATACCGTAAAATGTGTCTATCAATAATAGCCAGCTCAAAGTATCCCAGATTACGGAGGAAGTGGCTAGCTTCTTTATAACCTAAACCTTTAATGTTATTTACCAGAAATTCTCTAGCTTCAAATTGGTCAATGTCAGCTATAGGTTTCACTAATGTCTTTATCCTTCCGTAATATTTTTCTATTGCTTCTCTTATATAACGGGATTTAAGATTATAAAATCTATATCCAGAATCTCTTAAAATTACAGAGATCTGCTCTATATCTAATAATTTAATGTCATGAGAGTATAGGTTATTTAAGGCCTTATAAGCAGATATGAAAGAAGAATTAGCGGTAAGTAAACAAAGTATTAATTCCCTAAACCAAATTTCTTCTCCTGCTTTATTATTTAATAAAAATTCCTCAACTCTTTCTAGCACTCTTGCTCTTAGCTTTTTGTCTTGAACCAGCTCTCTTAGCACTCTTCTTTTTCTTACTCTTAGCTTTATTTTTAGACTTTTTAGCTGTTGACTCCTTAGTTCCCTTAGGCTTAGAGTTTATTTCTCCTTTAGATATTATCTTAGTAAATCCGTTCTCAAAATCTAAGACTACAAAAGGTTTATCAAAGTTCTCATTGATATCCACCCCTATTAGTTTATAATCCTTATCAAAGAACGTAAGATACTCCATTCCCACTGATTCCACATTCTGAAGATCTTTAGGATAACCGATCCTAAGTAACTTCAAGGGTTCAGGCAAAGTGTACCTCATTAAACCTGGAGTATTAACTACTCTGAATTTATTAGCTATAACGAGAGACACATGGGAAGTATCTTGAGAAGTAGTTTTTTCTGCCTCTTCTTCATCTTTAACGTTAACTAGTTCTTCCTTCTCTTTAGCAACTTTATAACCGATTAGACCAGGGAGTAACTCTACTGGTTCCAATTTATAATACAAGACTACAGCCTGCACTTTTTATTCCTACTATATTTATAATCTTCTCCTAATAATAGTTACTCTTGGAGGAAAAGGTAACACCTTATCCTTACGATAAATATAAATACATGATAGAAGGTAGTATATCGCATGAGTATTAAAGGCAGAGGAAGCACAGCTTACGGACATATAGGATGGGTTCAAGTTTACTGTAGAATATGTAACAGAAAATTAAAGATGGGAACTGATATAGTATATAAGTGCCCAAAGTGCGGAAAGAAGTATAGGGCCTATTTCTGTGAGGCTGATGCGAGGGGTTTAAAGTATAGATGTCCTTACTGTGGGAGCGAACTTGTCCAAACAGTTTAAGAAAATTCTATTCAATAACAAAGATCTCGTATTAATTGGAAATCTTTTTTATGCGGACACAGATTTAATAGTTAATAATACAGAAAAACTAAAAGTCACTAATAGCATTAACAATGTCATTTATGTGGAATTAAATATTGAGAACGACTCTTACAGAATAGTGAAAGGAGTTTTATGCAAATCGAGGATACACACTTACCTATGTAATATCGTAGCTGAGATGAAAAAGGAAATAACAGACGATGGAGAGATAAAACAAATTTACCTGAAGATGCTGGAGGAAGTAGCTAAAGTCATTACGTAACCTTGTTCTCTAAGTCTGGTAGCTAGCTGGGATAAGATATTAACTAAAGACTGAGAATTATGAGACTGAACCTTTAAACGAACATTAAGCTGTCTCCCTTCATTAAACGAGGTAAATACTAACACCAAAACATCAGCGGAAGGAGCACAGAGTAGCGAAGCTCCCGCTTTTACAACATTACAGATCTCCTTTAACTCCTTCTCAATAAGTTCTAATGCATATGTGCTTCTCAGAACATTAGATGGATCTGAAGGAAGTATAGTGTATTCCACTTCAAAAATAATCTCACCCCTTAGGAAGCTTCATGTTAATTCCTTTAATCGGGATCTTGAGCTCTTGAAATAGGGCTCTAACTTGCTCGGCGTAGGTTGGCTCTCCTTTCACTAGTTTTAACTTTAATTTTCTATAATTGAATTCAGAAACTACATTACCATCTTTATAGACCGTGACCTTTCCCCTTACCTTATTTTTTAGATTTTTTAAGAAAACTAAATGTATGAAAATTCCCTTATCTGGTATTATAACTAACGTTCTATCTCCTATCTTGTAAGTGGGAGGAACTTTACTCTTTACCTTAACGGTTTTATATTCTACTAGTTTACCGTTCTCCAAGGTGTAAAGTAAACTCCTTATTGCATGCTTACCGGTCTTACTCTTACTATTTTCTAAGTATACCTCCACTTTTCACAAACCTCGCTGACTCTGTTATACCTTCAGGAGTTAATTTATCTTCTAAATAAGCGTCTATAAGAATTTCGTTCTTAAACAAGAATTTTAAGAGACCCTTCCTTAAAGATAACCCACTTTTTCTGTATAACAAAAGAATTTTATGCTGTAACATAATACTGTCCTCTAAGCTTTTCAAAGCGGAGTCTAATCTCTCTTCAAACCTATTAAAGTCGTACGATAGTACCTCATAAGCCTTTATTGCAGAAATAGCAGAGGGCCTAATTCCCTCACCGCTCAGAGGAAAGACTAACCCTCTAGCTTCACCTATTCTTCCAACCTTATTATGGACTGGGGAAATGGAAATAGGAGCACCTCTCATGTCTAACAATTCGAAATTACCGTATCTCTCTTTCATATACTTAAGTAAGAGCTCCTTTGAGTTTTTATACTCTATGAAACCAGCTCCTATGTTAAGTAACCCTTCTTCAGCTGGGAATATCCAATAAAAACCCGTGTATTTAGTATCGAACTCAAAAATAGCTTCATCAGTAAATTTATCAGTCTTTATAATAGCCCTTGTCGTGTACACTACATCCCTATCCATATCATATGGACCCTTAGCGTCTATGACTAGATCAAAGTCCTCTTTTCTAAATTCACTTACGTGGTTAAAACCTAAATTTTTACGCATGTCATTAATCCATTTCCATTTGTCTATTACTAACCACTTCGTATGCCTATATTCTACGTCGTAAACTCTCTCCCCATCTATATAAAAAGCGAACCTCTTAATCCCGAACTTGACTTCCCAAGGATACGGAGTAGAAAAAACGTTAGGTACTATATCTCCGCAAGGTTTAACATACTTGTTTATTACATCGAATAACTTTACCTCATGATTTGTCTTAGCCTTTAACAAGTAACCTAGTAGTGATCCTGATACTCCACCACCAATAACTGCAATCTTCATTTCCAACAATTTTTAACCTCATACCTTATAAAATAGTGGTAAAATAGGTGAAACAATGCTAACACAGGAGGAGATTAATAAAAAGATGGAAGAATGGCCTAAGCATTATGATCCTGAGTCGATTGAGTTAAAGTGGCAAAAAATCTGGTTAAGCCAAGAGTTTTGGGAGAAAGTCTTCAGGTTTAAGGATGAGGATACGCAATCGCCCACCTTCGTTATAGATACTCCTCCGCCTTTCACGAGCGGAGAACTTCACATGGGTCACGCATATTGGGTTTCCATTGCTGATACCATAGCGAGATTTAAGAGACTCCAAGGATATAACGTGCTTTTACCTCAGGGATGGGACACACAAGGGTTACCTACCGAGCTGAAAGTCCAGTACAAGCTCGGTATTCCTAAGGATAACAGGGAATTGTTCCTCAAAAAATGCATTGAGTGGACAGAGGATATGATCAAGAGAATGAAAGAAGCTATGATTAGACTTGGCTACAGACCAGAGTGGGAAAGATTTGAGTACAGAACTTACGAAGAAAAGTATAGAAGAGTAATACAGAAAAGCTTACTGCAGATGTATGAGAACGGACTAATAGAAATGAAGGAGGGCCCAGTATACTGGTGTCCTAAATGCGAGACTGCATTAGCTCAAAGTGAAGTAGGATACCTTGAGAAAGAAGGAATTCTAGCTTATATTAGATTCCCTCTCAAGGATGGTGGAGATATAATAATAGCAACAACCAGACCTGAATTATTGGGAGCAACACAAGCTGTAGCAGTACATCCGGAAGACGAACGATACAAGAACTTGATAGGAAAAACGGTTATAGTTCCCGTGTTTAATAAAGAGGTAAAAATAATTGCCGATAAGTCTGTGGAAAAAGAATTCGGAACTGGTGCAGTAATGATAAGCACTTACGGAGACCCTCAAGACATAAAGTGGCAATTAATGTACAACTTACCTGTAGCAGAACTGCTAGACGAGAAAGGCAGAATGAAAAACACTAACGGGTTGTTGGACGGGTTGAAGGTCACCGAAGCCAGAAAGAAGATGGTGGAAATACTAAAACAACAAGGTTACTTAGTGAAAGTAGAGAATATCAAGCACAACGTTTTATCTCATACTGAGAGAAGCGACTGTCTGTCTCCCATAGAGTTCCTTACAAAGAAACAAATATACATAAGAACTCTGCCGTTTAAATCACAATTGCTAGAAGAATATAAAAAAATGAAATTCATTCCTTCCAGGATGTCTCATTATCTTGAAGACTGGATCAATAGCTTGGAATGGGATTGGAACATAAGCAGACAAAGAGTCTATGGAACACCCTTACCGTTCTGGTATTGTGACAACGGGCATCTAGTCCCCGCTAAAGAAGAACAACTCCCAATAGATCCTACGAAAATCTCTCCTCCTGTAGATAAATGTCCTAAATGCGGTCTTCCTTTAAAGCCAATAACCGATGTAGCTGATGTATGGATCGATTCCAGCGTTACAGTGATTTACCTAACTGGTTTTTACACCGACAAGAATAGATTTTCGAGGACTTTCCCTGCATCAATAAGGTTACAAGGGACGGATATCATAAGAACGTGGTTATTTTACACTTTTTTCAGAACTCTCATGCTAACTGGGAATATACCGTTTAAAGAGGTACTAATTAATGGGCAGGTGTTAGGACCCGACGGAACTAGAATGAGTAAAAGTAAAGGGAACGTGGTTAATCCACTGGATAGGATAGACGAATTTGGTGCCGATGCAATAAGGCTTACATTATTAGATGCAAGAATTGGAGACGACTTTCCATTCAAATGGGAAACCGTAAAGGCGAAGAAACTGCTACTTCAAAAGTTGTGGAACGCTGGAAGACTTTCATATCCCTTCATAGGAAAGAAGAAGTTCGAAAAACCTCTAACCTTAAACTCTATTGACCAATGGATCTTAGCTGAGCACAAGAGATTTATAGAAAAAGTCATTAGTGCATACGATAATTATGACTTTTACACAGTTGTGGAGTCTTTGTACTCGTACTTCTGGGAGACAATAGCTGATGAGTACCTAGAACTGATCAAACACAGACTCTTCGAGGAAGATCAGTCAGCACTTTACACTTTGCAAAGGATATTCAGGGATCTTCTGATAATATTACACCCGCTAGCACCCCACATAACAGAAGAGATGTATAGTAAACTTTTCGGAGATAAAATAAGTATCTTGTTAGAGAGAATTCCGGATGTAAGTGACATTGAAGAAGACCCCGAGATTCTGAAGCTGGGCGAGTACATAAAGAAAACTACTTCAACAATTAGAACATTGAAAATAAAGAACCAATTATCAATTGTATCTATGATTAATGTTAAATTAGTAGGCCCTAAAGAGTTCATTGAGAAGATAAGAAGTATAGAAAGTGACATAAAGAAAACATTGAAAATCGAGAGTATAGAGTATCAAGAGGGCGACGAGATTAAGGCTGAATTATTATCAATAGTGAAAAAATAAATTAGGGATATTTTTCCAACGTGCTTTTCAAAGCCTTCTTTATTTGTTTTGAAGAACTGAATTAGAGGTGAAAAACAGAAAATAAACATTATTTAATCACAGATAGTCAGCCCATGGGAGTTTTGCTCACCGTTCACTCGTTACTCTTTCATCAACCTTGTTACGAATTCATTAATCCTTCTGACTCCTTCTCTTATATCATTTTCGTCTACAGCAAAACTTAATCTGAGAAAGTTCCTTCCAACCTCTAACGGGAAGACCTCCCCTGGTATGGTAGTCACCCCAGCTTCTTCTATCATCTTTACTGAAAAGTCTTTAACCTGCATTTTCGTCTTAGCTAGAATGTCTCCTACATACGGAAACATGTAGAATGCCCCTTGACTCTTGTAAACCCTTATCCACTTATTTTTCTTCAATTCTTCATACATTACATCCCTTCTTCTTCTGAATAATGAAATCATATCCTTTACATCATCCAATGAATCAAAAGCAACTAATGCTCCTTTCTGAGCAAAACTTGTCGGACATGTATATATATTAGCTGCAAGCTCTGCCATTTTCCTGACAACTCTATCTTTAGCTACTATATAACCCAGCCTCCAACCAGTCATCGAAAACGTCTTACTGAAACCGTTAACATAAATTACATACTCACGCCAATCTGGATCTTCTAAAACACTTTTCATCTTTCCATCATAAATAAAATAATCATAGATCTCGTCTGATAACAAGATAACTTTTCTCTCCTTTGCTATTTCCATTACTTTCTCTATTTCTCTCGGATCAAATACCATTCCAGTAGGATTATGAGGATTGTTAAGAACTATCATTTTAGTCTTAGATGTTATCTTCTCTTTTAGCTCATTAACATTGAGCGAGAAACCGTTCTCTTCAGTCCACCTCATCTTGATGTAAACAGTTTTCCCGCCTAACATCTTTATTACTTCCGCATAGGAGTAGAAAGACGGGTCGAAAATTATAACCTCGTCACCGGGGTTAACGTAAAGGAGAAAAGCGAGATATAATGCAGTTTTCGCGCCAGGCGTAACTATTACTTCCTCCTTCTTTATTGGTCTCTCACTAGGATACCTCGAATTTAAATGCGAGGCGATCTTTTCACGCAATTCATCTATACCGTAGGCTGAGGTATAACCGGTAAAGCCCTCGTCGAGTGCCTTTATTGCTGCATTTCTTATTTTTCTAAACGTAGGTAAATCTGGCTGTCCTATTCCGAAGTTTATTACTCTTATACCTTTCTCCTTCTGTACTTTTCTCGCCACTTCTTGATAAACTAACGTCGATTCACCGGTTATACTTGTTGACGCAGTAGAAAAATTATCTACTGACATAAATTATACACCTAAATTAATTCCTTTATTTTATTCGGATCTTGCATTAATGTGGTACCTATTAAAAATGCGTCAGCTCCCGCATTTTTAAGACGATGAATATCGTCCCTAGACCTTATCCCGCTTTCAGCAATTTTTATCCTATCTGAAGGGATAAGTTTAAGTAACCTTTCAGTCTTTTCTAAACTTAAGTCAAGAGAAGAAAGATCCCTGGAGTTTACGCCTATTATATCAAAATTATTCCTTAAAGCTATTTCTACCTCTTCCTCATTTGTTACCTCCACAATAACGTCTAACTTATAACTCTTTGCATATTTGTACAAACTAATTAACTCCCTCTCCGTGAGAACCCTTACTATCAATAAAATGACGTCAGCACCTAAACTATAGGCTGTATTTATTTGTTTCTCAGTGACCACAAAATCTTTCATTAAAACTGGGACACTAACATTTTCAGCAACTCTCTCAAGGTCTGTGTAACTGCCTCCGAAAAATTTCTCCTCGGTTAAAACAGATATACCGGCAACATCATTAGCCTCCATAAATTTTACATACTCTATTATGTCCCTATTCACGTTAAGCCCGGAGGGAGATTTCCTTTTAAACTCAGCAATAATGGGGTTTTTGCCCTCACTTTTCTTTACCATAATATTCCTTTTGAGCGAATAAATAGGTCTCTGTCTAGTTTTGTATACTTCAGGTCTTTGTTGGGAAAATCTTATAACATCCGCTAACCAGCCTTGTAAAAATCTAGGCATCTGATCAGACTTTATTAATGAAATTATAAAGTATTCTCTTACCTAACGGTGTACCCACACTTTCAGGATGAAATTGAACCCCATATATTCTATATTCGACATGATGAACCCCCATTATTTCGTTATCTTCTAAGGAATAAGCGTCAATAATTAACGGCTCTTTTACATCATCAATAACTAAGCTGTGATATCTAGTAGCCTCGAATTGCTTAGGGATTCCGTCATAAATAATCGCTGTCGAATTATGAACTATTTTACTTATTTTACCGTGAAAAACCTTTTTAGCCCTTCTTATCTTAGCCCCGAAAGCATATCCTATAGCTTGATGACCTAAACAAATACCAAAAATCGGAATTCTTTTTCCCAATTGCTTTATTACGTCTATTACTATACCTATATCTTCTTTCTTATCAGGTGAACCTGGACCCGGAGAGATGATGATCCTATCAGGGTTTATTCTCTCTACCCCCCTCACTGTAATTTCATCATTTCTTATCACTATCGGAATAGTTCCTAATTCTCCTACTATTTGTGCTATATTATAAACGAAACTGTCATAATTATCTATTATAAGTGTAATATCTGTCATTTTTCCACCCCCATAGCCACTCTCAAAGCTCTCATTTTATGTTCAGTCTCATAATATTCCATTTCTGGAATTGAATCGTAAACTATACCAGCTCCTGCTTGTATCCTAAACAAATCTTTATTCACGAAAGCACTCCTTATCGTTATAGCAAACTCGGAGTCACCATTAGCTGAGAAGAATCCCACACCTCCAGCATAGGGACCTCTCTTATACGGTTCTAACATCTCTATAATATTCATAGCCATAGGCTTAGGAGCCCCGCTTACAGTCCCCGCAGGGAAGGTAGCTTTCAGCACGTCAAAGGAAGTGTTGTTCCTCTTCAATGTTCCGACTACCTTACTAACTATATGCTGAACATGACTGTATTTTTCTACATACATTAATTCCGGTACTTTCACGGAACCCATGTAGCATACTTTACCTATGTCATTCCTAGCTAAGTCTACAAGCATTAAATGCTCTGCCCTCTCTTTCTCTGAGGCCAACATTTCCCTCTCCAACTCTAAGTCCTCTTCTACGGTCTTCCCTCTAGGCCTAGAACCCGCTATAGGATAAGTTTCAACGATACCATCTTGGACACTGAATAATGTTTCGGGACTTGAACCAATTATCTCCCTATCAAAGAACTTTAGGTAAAACATGTAAGGTGAAGGATTAACTTTCCTTAACGTATTGTAAAAGTGTGTTACATTACCCTTAAATGTATACCTATAAAACCTAGAAATTACTACTTGAAAAGCATAGCCTCGTTTTATATAATCTAATATGTCTGAAACACTATTTTCAAATTCCGTTTTCCCTAAAGATTCGTCATAGAGATCGAACTTTACTTGTCCTGAATTCGAACAACCATCTTTAAGCTGGAGTTCACCTTCCACGTAAACCTTCCCTTCAACATGGTCATATAAGATTACGTTTTCGGGTATGAAGAACTCAGCGTATGGCCAATCCTCGGCTTCTGGTTTCAGATCCTTTATCGTTTCCCAATACCTTATTGCGTCATAACTGACATACCCTATCATACCTCCCTTAAATTTTCCAGGTAAATTCAACAATGGAGCTTTTTTCATAAACTCGCCTAAAACCTCCACGGGATCATAAAATGAGGTCGATATCTCTCCCTCGCTAGAGTCCTTGTTCAACTTGAGATAGCCTTTCCTCCCCCAAGCAATTATACTAAACCTCGCTTTATGCTGAGGACCAGAACCGCTTTCAAGTAATGCGGCAATATTCTCTCCTTCTTTAATACACTTAAAGACTTCGTTAGGTTGTGCGAAAGCGGTTATCGGATAGACGTCCATTCTCTCACCTCTTTTATAATTAAGGACATTTTACTCGGGTCTTTCTTTCCCTTGTATAATTCAATCCCACTGGAGATATCAATCCAGTAAGGGTTCAGTGAGAGGTAATCCCTAACATTTTCGGGCTTTATACCTCCTCCTATACCGACCTTAGAGTACTCACTAATCCATTTTTTAGCAATATACAAATCGACCTTGTTTTCATTATCTTTATCTAATAAGACCATGTAATTTGAAGATGAGATCACTTTTCTAAAGTACGTTTCGAATTTACCAGATGCAGGCACGTATAAAATGATATTCCTTTTGAAGGAATTTAAATACTGTAACTCTTCGTCGGTTAAAACCCTATGTATCTGTACAAAATCCGCTTCTTTCCCTTCTTCCAGTATTTTACCTAGTTCTCCTTTAACCTTTACCGTTACTACGGGTTTCGTAACATACCTTTTCACTATTCTTACGAACTCATTTTTGACATACCTAGGACTTACAGTATCAGTTACTACACCTATGAAGTCCGCACCTAATTTTTCAGCTAGCATAGCGTCTTTAACGTTAGATATACCGCAGAACTTAACCCTTATCAGCTTCCTTCACCAAAGCCTCAAATTTTTGAGAAGTTCCGTTTAACTCCATTATCTTTCTTATATGTTCTACAGAACTGCTCATGAGCTGCTCAGCGTACTCATATCCGTCTTTAAAGTCGTTAACTTTCCTTAATAGTTTAAGGCCGACACTAACGTTAATTCCTATGAAAATTCTGACATTTTTGTCCTGTCCCAACAATCCCCTAATGATCTTAAGAGCTGAATCGTGAGCATTTTCGACTCTTAATTTACCTATCGAGACTGGTTCTTTAATGCCGAAATCCGTATAGTTTACCTTATACTTTTCCATACTCTGTCCTTTCACTTCATATATCAGAGTATCTCCTTGAGGACTTACTTCATCAATTCCGGGGTCTCCGTGATACAAAAATACCCTCTCGTAATTAAGATGTTGAACCGCTTCTGCTATTCTATCAATGTATTTTATGGAAAACACACCAATCATCTGGTACTTAGCTGAAGCGGGATTGGTAAGCGGACCTAAGATATTAAATATTGTACGTATCCCGAGATTCTTCCTTACATTAGCAACGTTCTTCATTGCAGGATGATAGAGTTGGGCAAACAAAAAGACAAAATTGCACTTTCTCAAAAGCTCAATAGCCTTATCTTTACTAACAAATATGTTATATCCCAGCTCTTCTAAGACGTCAGCACTTCCCGACTTACTGCTCACCGATCTATTACCGTGTTTTGCAACAGGAAAAATCTGACTAAGTACAAGAGCTGCAGCTGTACTAACGTTCAAGGTGTTTAACCCGTCCCCCCCAGTACCAGCTGTGTCCAAACTATCGGGAAAGTCTATTTTTATTGAATTACTTCTCATAGCCCTTGCAAACCCTCTAATCTCTTCTGCCGATTCTCCCTTAGACGCTAAAGCTACTAGAATTCCCGAACTCTGAATCTCATTTATCTCTCCCCTCATTATACCGTTAGCTATTTCCTCAGCTTCTTTTTCTGAAAGATCCTTTTTCTCATAAACAAGTTTTTTCAAGTACTCAGCTGTATTCATCTAAAATCCCCCTGATTTTTTTAACTAGTTCTAGTGCACTATTGATCCCGTTCTTCTCAATTTCTTCGATAAAAGCGGTACCAATAGCTATCCCGTCAGCCCCCGCGGCTAATGCTTTTCTGAGGTCGTTAAGATCGTTAAGACCAAACCCTACAACTAACTTATTTTGAACTAAATTCCTAACACGTATAATCAGGGAGTCAACACTTACGGGAATAATAACTCCAGTAGTGGGTCTTACACCGTAATAAAGAAATATATCGGAAATCTTTGACGCCTCTTGTATGAGAGTATCGGGAACTGATGGAGCTGTAAATAACACAGCCTTTAACCCATGTTTCTTAATTATATTAACATACGACAAATAATCGTCTACGAAATCAATCAATAGATCTGGAAATAGTATCCCATCTATCCCTATTTCTCTTAATTTGCCAAGAAATTGATCCAATTGATTTATATAATCTTCTAAATACGTTAATATAATAATAGGTACTGAAACCCTTTTTCTGACTTCCGCTAAGACTGAATAGTAGTCCTTAAGCCATTCAGTAACTACTTTGTAACTTTTTCTAATCACGGGGCCATCGTATTTAGCGTAATTTGGTGGTACGCCTATCTCCAATATGTCTGTCCCTAATGATACACTTTTTTCTACAAACTCATAGAACGAGTCCAAATTTGGATATCCTAATGTCATATACGTTACTAACATTCTCTTCATTTCTTGCTCCCTATTCTCTTTCTTATAGATTCATAATTACCAAGATCTAATAACCCGTGACCACTGAAATTTACAACAATTACCTTTTTCTCGTTTTTCTTCTTCGCCTCTAATGCCTCATCGATTACAGCTCTCAATGCATGGGAGGTCTCTGGGGCAGGTACAATACCTTGAGTTTTCATGACTAGTTGAGCAGCCTCAAATATGTCCTCCTCTCCGTATTCCCTCCACTCTATGATCTTTTCTCTCACTAATAGGCTAAGAGACGGAGCAACACCGTGATATCTTAGTCCTCCTGCATATATCGAGGGAGGAACATAATCCTTGCCTAGGGTTATCATCTTAACCAGAGGTAATAACCCTGCGGAATCAGGAAAGTCATACTCGTACTTACCAGTGCTAAACTTCGGTACTTCCGCTGCGCCTACCGCAATATACTTCTTTCCTTTCTTAGCACCTATAAAGGGATAAACAAATCCTCCGAAGTTACTTCCTCCACCTACACATCCTATTAGTACGTCCGGTTCCTCGCCTAGCTCTTCTAATTGGGCTATAGCCTCCATACCGATTACCGACTGATGAAGAAGTACTACATCTAAAACACTTCCTACTAGGTATCTGTAGCCGTGTGTTAGTGCATATTCTATAGCTTCACTCATTGCTATACCTAGAGACCCTGGGTGATTCGGATTTTCCTTAAGAACTTTCCTTCCAAATTCAGTTAAGTCCGTGGGACTTGGATAAACATTTCCACCATAAAGTTCCATTATCGTCTTTCTCATTGGTTTCTGTTCATAACTAACTTTCACCATGAAAATAGTGGATTTCATATCATACATCGAAGCAGCTAGTGCTACCGCCGTCCCCCACTGTCCAGCACCCGTCTCTGTTACTACATGCTCTACTCCTTCTTCATACGCAAAATACGCTTGAGGTATAGCTGTGTTTATCTTATGAGACCCCGTAGGGGTTGCACCCTCGTATTTAAAGTAGATCTTTGCAGGAGTACCTAAATATTCTTCTAACCTCTTCGCTCTAATTAGGGGTGTAGGCCTACCTATAGCCGCGTATCTATCTCTCACTTCCTCAGGGATCTTTATAAATCTCTCTATAGTGAACTGTTGCCTTAATACTTCTTTGGGCAATATTTTCTTAAGGAGCTCAATCCTTGAAAATTCAGCATCTGGAGGGTCTCTTGGAGGAGGTAAAGGTTTGGGTAGGTCTGGAACTATATTGTACCAGTACTTTGGAATCAAATCCGTGTTTACCATTGGTGCAACAAAAACACCTTATACAATAAAAGCTTACCACATTTAAAAATTTTAATAGGTATCAAACGTGTCGAACTCACCTTTATACTCATCAAACCTTACGTCCACATTCTCTACCTTTGCAAGAGGAGGTCCTCGTCTTATCTGGTCTAAGAGTTTCTGAAGAGCTTCTTCGTGACCCTCTCCTACTATCTCTACACTTCCGTCTGGAAGATTTTTAGCATAACCTTTTACCCCCAGTCTTACCGCGTGAATTTGAACGAAACGCCGAAAACCAACCCCCTGAACTATACCGTATACCCTTACATACATTCTTTTTAACATAATCTCAACCTCAGTGTCGCTCCACTTCTTCACCTATCTGATTTCTCCTTATCATCACAATATATTTTAATCCATCTTCTCTCATTTTAAAATCAATGATTAAAGTAGCAATAGCTGGACTAGGGAATTGTGCCTCAATGCTTATACAAGGAATAGAATATTATAAACAGAAAGGAGAGAGTTATTACGAGGGGTTAATCACACCACTAATAGGAAGATATAAGGTGACTGACATAGAGATAGTTGCAGCATTCGACATATCCAAAAACAAAATAGGAAAGGATATAAGCGAAGCTATCTTCGAGAAACCTAATATAACCCCTAAAATTGTTGAAATACCCAAAAAAGGCGTAAAAGTTTCTAAAGGACCCACATTTGACGGAGTAGCTCCTCATATGATGGACGTTTTTAACCCTGCAATGGACGGAAAGATAGAGGATGTAGTGCAAGAACTCAAGGATAGTAAAGCAGAGATCCTTGTAAATATGTTACCGGTAGGTAGTGAGATAGCCAGCAGAACTTATGCTAGGGCTGCGTTAGAGGCAGGAGTAGCCTTCATTAACGCGATTCCCGTTTTTATAGCAAGCGATCCTACCGGCGAATTTCCCAGAATGTTTAAAGAAAGGGGACTTCCTATAGCTGGTGATGATGTTAAGGGTCAGATAGGTGCTACGATTCTTCACAGAACACTCACATCTTTGTTCAGACTTAGGGGAGTTAAGGTAGACGAAACCTACCAGCTTAACGTAGGAGGAAACACAGACTTCCTAAACATGAAAACAGAAGAAAGACTATATTCTAAAAGGGTTAGCAAAACCAAAGCAGTAACAAGCACTTTAGAGAACGATTATCTAGAGAAAGAAGGTAAAATCAGGATTGGTCCGTCAGACTATATTCCTTTCCTTGGAAATACTAAAGTAGCTTATATTTACGTTAAGGGCTCTGGCTTTGCTGGGATGCCAATAAAAATAGAAGCGTCATTAGAAGTTGACGATAAATCTAACTGTGCTGCGGTGTTGGTAGACGTGATAAGAGGTGTTAAGGTAGCGTTGGATAGGAAGATAAGCGGACCTCTAATTGAATTATCAGCATTTTACTTCAAACATCCACCTGTCCAGGCGAAAGATGATGAAGAAGCTTACAGATGGTTTAAGAGATTTTTGGAAATGCGAAATTTGTGAAGAAAATTCGCAACTTTTTGTTTGCAAAATTTGTAGGAGAAAAGTATGTTTAGAAGATTTTGTAATCACTCAAGGCATATGCAAAGTATGTGAAATGAGCCTCTGTCAAATTTGTAGAAGGAACTTGTCAATAGGAAAGTGCGAGAATTGCGGAAGAATAATATGCCAATCATGTACGGCATATTTTGACGGAGCTAGGAGATATTGCAAAGAGTGTTGGGGCTCGATATTAAACCAGAAGAAAAAGGGAAAATCTATTTAAAATGAACTAAGGATAAAAATTATTCTTTATCTTCTTGATTATTATTTCTTAGTCCTTGAAGCAGTATTTTTTGCTCTACAGAGGCTACCCAACGCCTAGTAGTGGTCACAGCGTCTGGGTTAACACTTATACTATCTATCCCTTCCTTTACGAGGAATTCTACAACTTCGGGATATACACTAGGTGCCTGACCACATATTGAAACTGTCCTACCATACTTATGGGCAGTCCTTATTAACCTCCTTATAGACTCGAGCACTGCCGGATCTCTTTCATCATAATATCCCATTCTCGCAAGTAGGTCTGAGTCTCTATCTACTCCTAGCGTGAGTTGTGCAAGGTCATTACTACCAATACTGAATCCGTCGACTATCTTAGAGAATTCATCTGCTAGAACAACTACTGATGGAACCTCAGCCATAATCCAAACTTTGAAATCAGAACTTCTCCTAAGCCCCTCTTCCTCCATAATTTTAATTGCTTTATTAAGCTCCCATGTAGTTCTGACAAACGGGAACATGACCCAAACGTTACTTAGTCCCATTTCCTCTCTAACCTTTAGAATTGCCTTTACCTCTAACCTGAACGCTGGCTCGTATTGCTTACTGATGTAACGTGATACTCCTCTCCAACCTATCATTGGGTTTCTCTCGTCTGGCTCAAATTCGGTTCCGCCTTGCAAGCTCTTATACTCATTAGACTTGAAATCAGAGAACCTTACTACTACCGGTCTAGGATAAATTGCTGAAGCGACCATTGATATTCCTTCAGCAAGTTTGTTCACAAACTCCTCAGGTTTACCTATCTTTATTAAGTAAAGCGGATGATATTTAATCCACTCACTGACTATGAACTCGATCCTCATTAATCCTATACCGTCAAACGGAAGATCTAAGTACTTGTTTATTATATCAGGCTGTCCTAAGTTCATATAGATTTTAGTGGCAGTTACTGGATATAGGCTTAATAGTACTTCACGTGAGATTCCTGAAACAGAAGCTTGAGGAGTAACAGTTTGAGCAGAAGACTTCTCTCCCTCCTCTTGAACCACTTTACCTTCATAAATAATTCCTCTAGTTGCGTCAACAGTTATTTCTTGCCCGTCTTGTATGACTTTAGTAGCGTTACCAGTTCCTACTACAGCGGGAATACCTAACTCTCTGGAGACTATTGCAGCATGACTAGTCCTTCCGCCTTCATCAGTAACTATTGCAGATGCCATCTTCATGATAGGAACCCAATCAGGGTCTGTCATCTTAGTAACTAATATCTCACCTTGTTGGAAGTTCTTTGCATCTTTAAGATCAAGTAGAATTCTTGCTTTACCTACAGCAATGCCTGGGCTAGCCGGTATTCCTTTAGTGAGTATTCTACCGGAACCGCTTGACTTCTTTTCTTTCTGCTCTTCTTTACCTTTATTACTCCAATAGGTCTCTGGCCTAGCTTGAACTATAAACACATTATCAGGAAACTTCAGGTCTGAATCGATCGCCCATTCTATATCCATCGGTCTCCCATAGTGCTCCTCGATCTTTAATGCAAGTTTGGCCAACTCTATCGCTTCTTCGTCGTTTATGGACATAGTATCGGCTTCCTCACCGGTTAGTTGCACTGTCTTATTCTTACGGGCGACCGGATCGTAAACTATCTTAGAGGTTTTATGGGAAAGTCTCCTCTCAACTATCTTTAGACTGGACTTCTCAATTACGACTTCATCAGGAGTAACTTTTCCTCCTACTACAGATTCTCCGAGTCCCCAACTGGACTCAATAACAATATAGTTCCTATCACCAGTAGAAGGATGTAAAGTAAACATTACACCTGCAGATCTGGAATTAACCATCTTTTGTACTACTACAGCCATAGATATATTTAATTGATCTATACTCTTTGCTTTTCTATATGATATTGCCCTTGCTGCATATAAACTTGCCCATACTTTTTTTACAGCTTCTATTAGTTCTGAACGTGAAACATTTAAATACGTGTCTTGTTGTCCTGCAAAACTAGCTTCCCCTATGTCTTCAGCAGTAGCTGATGACCTAACTGCAACTAAGACTTCTTTCCCCACCATCTTAGACAATGAGTCATAACCCTTGTATATTGATTCCTCTAAGTCCTTAGGCACTAATGCCGACAAGATCAAAGACCTAATCTTTTCGCTCGCACTCTCTTCATCTGACTCTTTTTCCAGAACTTCTTTAATCTTCTCCTTTAAGTTATTATATTCTATAAAGTACTTATATGCATTTGACGTAATCACAAAGCCAGGTGGTACCCTTATACCAAAAGCAATTAATTCACCTAAATTAGCCCCTTTACCTCCGGCTACAGAAAACATGTCTTTCCTTATGGATTTAAGATCGAGGATAAGGTCTCCCTCAATAACGGAAGAAGTCATAATATTCCCCATTAAAATATTTACTTATACATTAAAAAATGTTATTGACCCTTGAAAAATCTCACTACCAATTTAATTTTTCATTTGTGGTCTTCATTGGATTTCTGTGCTACAGATGTAACAAATGATGGTAGAGATGGGAACTTCTCCTTCATCCTTTGCTCAGCAACCATAGTGGCTTCCTCAAGAATCTTTCTCGCCTCAGGCGATGTTGAAGTGAAGTCAACTCCAGTACCGCTGAACTCTCCGGCTTCTATTACAATCTCTTGTAATCCCTCTTCTAGATCAGCAAGCTCAACAGAAAGTTCTGGCATTACTCCTTTCATAGCATACCTTAACTCCCTTATTACACCAACAACTGGTATCAGTGAATTAAACACATCACCTAACTCGGTTACGGTCTCTAGCCTTAACTGCACTTGCTCCAGAGCTATTTGCGTAGCTAACAGCTGTTTTGTGATCTTCCTTATTTCAGCTATCTCGTTAGCATACATTGCAGCCCTCATATTATCTTTAGACATCTGAGCTTCTACTACTTTCTCAAATAACGACCTATCCCTTTCCTGCAGTTTCGAGATGTAAACATCTAGTCTGCTAATTGTAGTCTTAAGCCTATAGTTAGCCATTACAAGCTTGTAACGTAGTGGTTGTTGAGGCTTGAATGCAGTTTTTAACTTTTCAGCTAACGTGGGTTCTTGTTTGCCGTTCCAGTTCTTTATGAAATCGTTTACACCAGCCATTTATCTCAAATTAAGTCTAGTTATACTTAGTTGTTTAAATAGACGGGCTTATAATACCTCATTATATTAAAATAAATTAATGAACGTTTTTTCGGTTAAGAAAGACGCAAACAAAATAATCATACTAAACACTACACCTAAAAAAGTATTACTAAGGCTCATTCTAGTGACCTATGAAGTATCTGCCCTTACGTATAACCAAGAAAGAGTACCTAAAATGCTTCATGACGAAATTTCTATAAATAGAGAACTTAAAGAGAACGAAAAAGTTGAAATTAACTCAACTATAGATACTGTAAAGAGAGTCAGCATTGTATATAAGGATCTGGAAAACGACGTCACTTTGAGAGAAGATCATGAGCTTTAACGATTTTGTCCAGTAAAACATTCATTCTTTTAACCACTTCCTCATCATCCTTCACTTCTTCAGGCCACTCTCTCCCTACCTCTTCTTTAAACTTCCTCGTTGCATCAATACCAATTTTACTTCCTAGAGGTGGGTTAGGTACTGTGTGGTCTAGAGAATCCGTAATTACATTATCTATTAATAGCACATCTCTCTTAGGGTCTACAGTAGAAGCTATAGCATAAATTACTTGATTAATATCATGAACGTTTACATCTTCGTCTACAATAATAATCATTTTAAGTAAACTCAGTTGCCCAGTCCCCCATAGAGCCATCATAGCTCTTTTACCTTGGCCTGGATACATTTTCTTTATAGAAAATATACCTATGCCGGTGTATAAACCGTATTCTGGTAAGTTCATGTCAACCAGTTCAGGCACTATTAATCTCAAGAAGGGTAAAAACAATCTTTCAACAGCCTTCCCGATCCACGCATCCTCTAAAGGTGGTTTACCCACAGAAGTAGCGTGAAATATTGGATTCTCTCTTAAGTACACCTTTTCTAGTTTAAACGTGGGAAAATAATCCTGAGGGGTGTAGTAACCCAAATGATCTCCGAAAGGTCCCTCTAATCTCATATCGTCTAGATCAACATAACCCTCGATGACGGATTCTGCATTAGAAGGAACTAAAATACCGTTATCTAGTTCATGAACCTCAACTCCCTCGCCTCTAACAATCCCAGCGAATAAATACTTGTCCAAACCGGGAGGTACAGGTGAGGATGCTATAAACGCAATAGCTGGGTCTACACCGTTAACTATAGCAATAGGAACTTTCCTAATTCCCAGCCTCTTATACTTATGAGCTGCAATATTTCCCCTCTTTAGAACTTGCCAGTGAACTATTGCTTCCTTTTCATTAACTATTTGAACTCTGTAAACGCTCAAATTAGTTACTTCACTTTCTGGGTCTTTTGTTATAGCTATTGAAAATGTAAAATATTTTCCCGCATCCTTAGGCCACGTTTTTAAGGCTGGGAAAGACAGAAGATTAGCCCTACTTTTTTCCTCAAAAACGGGCTTCTTACTTTTAGGTAAAATTTTCCCAAACTTAGAAAACTCTGCAAGACTCTTTATTTTCTGGGTTAGAGTTATAGGTATATTTCCCATAAAATTCTCTATAAAATTCTTGCTTATTTCGTCTAATTTATCTGTTCCAAAGATGTCGTAAAACGAATTAATAGAATAGAACATGTTAGTTATTACCTTCCAATCAGGATACCCTTTAACTCGCTTAAACAAAAGTGTAGGCAACCTCCTATATGTGGCTTGCCTCGAAATATAAGCGATCTCAAGGTCTGGCGAAATTTCGTCATCTATTTCTACAATTTTTCCTTTTTGACGTAGAAAATGAATATATTCTCTAAGATCCTTAAAAGCCATAATTACTCACATTTTTGATGTAAGATAAAGCTTATAATTTAGTGTAATAAAGAGCTTTACCGTACAGTGGTGAGTTATTGTTGGAAACATTAATGGCTATTTAAAATGTTTAGACTGTGGGGAAGAGTACCCTATAAAGCAAGACCTTATAACTTGCCCTAAATGTGGAGGACTACTAGAAATAGTAGTAGAGCCTCCTAAGTCCTTTTCGTTCTCCTCACTTAAAGGTAAAGGAGTGTGGAGATATAAGGAATTAATAGCAGGGGAATATAAGAAAATAGTTACACTGAATGAAGGAAATACGCCTCTGATAAAGTCAACTAGTTATGAAAATGCTTACTTCAAGTTTGAAGGAGCTAACCCGACTGGGAGTTTTAAGGACAGGGGAATGACGGTAGCAATAAGCTCTGCACTCTCATTAGGATACAAAGTTGTCGTCGCAGCTTCAACTGGGAATACCGCAGCCTCAGCTGCAGCCTATGCAAGTAGAGCAGGTCTCAAAAGTTATATTGTCCTTCCTAAGGGTAAAGTAGCTCTAGGAAAATTAGCTCAATCTATTCTTTACGGAGCAACAATACTTGAGATAGATGGAAGTTTCGATATAGCAATGTCAAGCGTTATGAGGCTTTATAGAGAATTAAAGATAGTTTACCCGCTAAATTCCTTCAACCCGTGGAGACTGGAAGGACAAAAGACCATAGCATTTGAAATTTACGAGGATATTGGAGTCCCTGATAACGTAATAGTCCCAGTAGGAAATGCAGGAAACATTTACGCAATATGGAAGGGATTCAACGAATTAAAGAACGCAGGGATAATTGACAAGACACCGAGAATGATAGGAGTCCAAGCTGAAGGTGCTTCACCGATAGCAAAAGCTCTCGAAAAAGGGCTGGACAAACCAGAGTTCGTAGACACACCAGAGACTGTTGCTACTGCAATAAGAATAGGAAAACCGGTTAATTGGAAGAAAGCTATAAAAGCGATAAAAAGCTCTGATGGCTTCGCTATTTCAGTATCCGATAACGAGATTCTTGACGCGCAAAGACAATTAGCGAGAAGAGAGGGAGTAGGAGCAGAACCAGCATCTGCAGCAGCTTACGCAGGCTTTCTGAAACTTATTAACGAAAAAAGACTAGACGCAAAGGATAAAACAGTTATGATCTTGACAGGGCATGCGCTTAAAGACCCTGACGCTATGACTAAATCTGAAGCTAAGCGTATTCTAGTCAACCCCGAACATATAGACAAAGTTGTTTTAGGTGAGTTATAAAATGAGAGTGGTAAAAGTAGGTGGTTCAATACAAAAAGATGAAAAAGATTATGAATTAATCCTAGAAAAAATAAGAAAATATTCAAGTGACTCGTCTTTTAACAAGAACATAGTAGTAACATCAGCGATTAAGAACGTAACAAACCAGCTCCTAGAAGCAATAAATCAAACTGACAAATCAGTGGACATCATAAGCGATATTTATGATAGGCACATAAGACTCCTATCAAAACTCGTGGACGGAATAGAATTTGAAAGAGCATTTAAGAATCTTTCCAAACTTGCGGACGAGCTTTACAAAGTAGCGTGGTCAATAAGAGTATTAGACGAAGTCACGCCGAAAGTAAGAGACTACATACTATCTTTCGGAGAGAGACTCGCTGTTATTGTCCTCTCGGCATACCTTGATAGTAATAAACTAAACGTTGGATATTTACCAGAGCCACCTTTGATAACAGATGAGAATTTCGGTGAGGCTAACGTATTATTACCAGAGTCTACAGATTATTTAACTAAAAAACTTGAGGAAATAAACAAACCAATTACGGTTATACCGGGCTTCATAGGCATCAGCAAATCACATAAGTTCACTACGATAGGAAGAGGAGGAAGCGACTATACCGCAACCCTCATAGGAAAACTCCTTAATGCTAAAGAGGTAAGGCTAATTACTGAAGTACCTGGAATAATGACAGCGGATCCCAAAAAGATCAACAACGCCATAACTATTCCAAGACTCTCCCTTGAAGAAGCAATCGAACTTTCACAACTAGGGGCTAAGAGATTACATCCTAGAACCTTTGACCCTATATTTGGATCAAATATGAAAGTAATTATAGAAGGACTTTACGAAGAAGGAGATACTGTGATAGAAGGGTTATGTACACCTAATGATTTATTAAAAGGAGTTACTATGAACGACAACTTAAAGCTCGTCACCATTGAAAGTACTAGAATCGTAGGAAAGATCGGTTCCGCTGCTACAATAACTACTGAAGTTAAAAACGCTAACGTGAATATAGTTGCGATTTCACAACCTGCATCAGAAACTGTAATTCAATTAGTAGTAAACAATGAAGATAGCGAAAGGATGATGAAGAGATTAAATCAGTTAGACACTTTAATAAAAGAAGTGGAAGTAGAGGACGTAGGCGCGATAAGTATCGTAGGATGCGGATTAAGAAACAAAGAAATCTCATCCAAAGTACTCACAAGGGCTTCGGCATTTAATCCACTCTTTATATCTAGAGGGTTGAAAGGAGTCAGTATAACATTTATATCAAACAAGAGAGAATCAGAGCAACTCGCTAAAGACCTACACGAGGTGGTTTTAGAATGGTCGACAAAATAAAAGTATCCTTACTCGGCTCAACCGGAATGGTAGGGCAAAAAATGGTAAAATTACTTTCTAAACACCCTTATCTGGAACTAGTTAAGGTTAGTGCTTCTCCCTCAAAAATAGGTAAAAAGTATAAGGACTCAGTCAAGTGGATTGAGCCAGGTGATATACCGGAAAATGTCAAGGACTTACCTATAGTATCGACAAATTATGAAGACCACAAAGATGTCGACATAGTACTCTCAGCCCTACCTAATGAGTTAGCAGAGAGTATAGAACTAGAGTTAGTAAAAAACGGGAAAATTGTTGTCTCTAATGCAAGTCCTTTCAGAATGGATCCAGACGTACCTTTAATTAACCCCGAGGTAAATTGGGAGCACCTAGAACTTTTAAAGGTACAGCAAAAGAAAAAAGGATGGAAAGGATTTCTTGTTAAAAACCCTAATTGTACCGCAGCTATAATGTCCATGCCCTTAAAACCCTTGCTTGATATAGCAGAGAAATCAAAAATATTAATCACTACACTCCAGGCTGTAAGCGGAGCTGGTTATAACGGAATTTCCTTCATGTCAATAGAGGGGAACATAATACCTTACATTAAAGGGGAAGAGGACAAAATTGCAAAAGAACTCACAAAACTTAACGGAAAATTTGAAGGACAACAAATAATTCCCGCTAGCTTAGACACTTCGGTAACGTCAATTAGAGTCCCCACTAGAGTAGGTCACATGGGAGTAATAAACATACTAACTAACGAGAAAGTGAACATAGAGGAGATAAAACAGCGGTTTAGAAACTTTAAGTCTTTACCTCAAATTAAGAACTTACCCACAGCACCTAAATCACCAATAATAGTTAGAGATGAAGAGGACAGACCTCAGCCCATGCTAGACGTATCTGCAGAAAACGGAATGGCCATCACTGTAGGGAGAATAAGACACGAAAATAATGTATTAAGACTAATAGTTCTAGGTGATAACCTAGTGAGAGGGGCTGCCGGAATAACGATACTGACAGTGGAGGTCATGAAGGAGCTAGGATATATATGATTAAGATAGACCTCCACGTTCACACTTTTTATAGCGATGGAAAATACTCCCCAGAAGTTATGGTAAAACACTCACTAAAAATAGGTCTTAACGGAATAGCCATAACAGACCATGATACGTCAGAAGCACATAGAAGAGTTAAAGGATATCCTATAATCCCTGGGCAGGAAGTCACTACACAGTTCGGACATGTAGTTATTCTCTGTAATTTTCCTCCTGATCCTCCTAGAAAAATTGAGGAACTAGCAGACTATAGTAAAGAAAACAACTGCGTCATTTTTCCGTCCCATCCCTTCGATATCTTTAGGGCAGGAATAGGAGAAAAAGTATATAACTACAAGTTTGACGCTATAGAAGTTTTTAACTCCAAGGCTCCTAGGTCAGCAAACGAAAAGGCGTTAAAAATATCTAAAGAATTGAACATACCTGGAGTAGCTAACAGTGATTCACACGTAAAAGAAGCCTTGGGTTCTGCATATAACGAGTTAGAGATATCGGAGTTCAACGTAGACGAGGTCTTAGAGGAGTTGAGAAAAGGCAAGATAAACCCGGTAGGAATAGGATTGACCGTAAAAGCTAAGTTAAAGATTGTAGAATGGAGTATATTGAGGAAACTCAAAATTGCGAAAAATTCCCGCAGAGTTGTGCATCAGATGTAAGGGATACAAATACTTATGCGGACTTCCTTCTTGCCCTATAATGGATAGGTTTAGATCTGTAACACTGGCAATAAGTAAAATTCACAACTCAGAAGTCATAGAGGGATCCACTCCCCCTAGTATAATAATCGGAGAAAGAGGGTATCCTAAAGTCTCGTTACTTTACAACATACCCCCCGGCGTTCAAGGTGAAAGTGCTAAAGATTATGAAGACCCGAGAGGCTGGTGGGGAAAGAAAAGCCTAAACGAGATTTTGTCATTGAGAAGTCAAATGATATCTTCTATACTTAAAAAAATAGACATTGCAAATCCTTACAGACTTTATGAAAAAGAGATTTCATTAGCTGGAGTCTCGTACAAGCCCGTTGATTCAAACGCAGTAAGCGATAAGAAAGGGATTGAGCCAAAACTGAGGTTCGATGGTATTTTTATACCCAGAGGACCGTCAGTAGAAGTTAATGATATCAAAGTGCAAGATAATCCTAAACTTTCCCCTCAATTCGAAAAGCTGATTTTTGACGACGTCAAGGCAGAATCTGCTATTCTAGAACTTTATCGAAACGGAGAAGATTACTACAAGATAATTACTGGTCTATCGCTAGGACTTTTCGGGCTGAAGAAGAACAGGAAATTAGTCCCTACAAGATGGAGTATAACAGCCGTAGACCAAGCAATAGGTAAGTTCCTATTATCTCAAGTCAAACAATACCCCGAAATCAACGAAATCGAAGTATACTACTCATCGTACCTAGGCAATTACTTCCACGTGATCTTCTTCCCCTCAACATATAGGAGTGTCTGGGTAGAAATATGGCACCCCTTATCACTCTGGACTAAAGAGCTCATAGTTAGCGACTTAAGTGAAAACTTCTGGGGGGAGTATGATTTCCTCGACGGAGGGTATATGGCTTCCAGACTGGCAGTTCTGGAGAAACTTTACGAAAGAAAGAGACAAGCAGGTGTGATCATCATCAGGGAGATAACTTCTGAATATTATGCTCCTGTAGGTAATTGGCACATAAGAGAAACAACTAGACGTGCACTGGAGGAAAAGAAGATTGGGACTTTTTACAACCTGACAGAGGCAATCAAATTCGTGAACTCAAGGCTAAAAGCGGGGAACCAAATCATGTTAGAGGAAGTAAGGAGTATCAAAAAACTCCTCACCCAGACTACTATTGACTTATTTTTAGATAAGAAGTGACAGTACAGACATTGCAGTATAAAGTCTATTCTCTGCTTGATCCCATACTGCCGACTGCTGTCCGTCTATCACTTCAGCATCTACTTCCTCTCCCCTAACTGCGGGCAAACAATGAAGGAATATTGCCTCCTTACTCGCATACCTCATTAAGTCTTTCGTCACCTTATAGCTACTCAGTTTTTTCTTCTTTTCCTCAGCTATTTTCTCCTGACCCATACTGACCCACACATCGGTATACACAACTTTGCTCCCCCTAACCGCCTCATAAGGATCTTCATAAAATTCTATTATTGCACCACTCTGCTCAGCCTCTTCTTCAATCTTCTTCCATACGTCCTGCCTAGGCTTATATTCTTTTGGAGTTGCAACCCTTAACTCAAGACCCATTTTAGCTGCAAACGACATAAGGCTGATCAAAACATTATCCCCTCCGTCTCCGACAAAAGCCACAGTCTCGTACTTACCGAACCTCTCCTTTATAGTCATATAATCCGTCAACGCTTGAAGGGGGTGAGATAAGTCGCTTAGTAAATTAATTACAGGTTTCTTAGAATACTCGGCCAAGATCAGGAGGTTTTTATGGTCGAGGACTCTCGCACCTATACCGTTCACGTACCTTCCGAGAACTCTGGCAGTATCCTCTACCGGTTCACCACGGCTGAGTTGAAGTTCTCCCTTACTTAAGACTATACTTACACCTCCCAAATACCTCACAGCGAGTTCTGTGCTAACTCTAGTCCTAGTGCTGGGCTTTTCGAAGATCAAGGCAACACTTTTTCCCTCAAGGACTTTAGGAATATTACTAGTATAAACGTAGTTCTTCATCATGAACGATACTTCCATCATTTTTTCTATTTCTTGTTTAGAAAAATCCAAGAGACAAAGAAGGCTTTTTCCTCTCAACATATTTTTATGTTATCTATGCCATTTATAAATGTGGAATTCGTAACATTGCTAGGGCAAATTGTAACCCCTAAAAAGGGGAATAAACCGAATTTTGATGAAGCTCACGTACTCCTCGCCCTAGAAACTATAAGGAAGGAACAGCCTATAGGGAGACACTTACTAATGAGAAAGTTGGGTCTCAGTGAAGCCAGTACCAGGACGCTAATTAAAAGGTTGAGGGAACTAGATTTAGTGAACATAGATAAGGTAGCTGGAATAATCTTGTCCGAAAAAGGTAAAAGTATCCTGAAATATTTTACAGAAAAAGCTTCAGTTCTCGAAAATATGGAATTAAGGACAATAAATTGGAATGCTGGATGTATAATTATGAGAAACTTGTCCCACTTAGTCGATAAGATCGGGATACTACAGCTCAGAGACCTAATAATTAAGTCGGGGGCTTCTAAAACACTGATCGGAACAGTAACCGAAGAAAGTAGTATTGAACTACCACCTAAAACCTTTGACGAAAGTGACGAGGTGAAGAAACTGAAAGAGGAGATAAAAGAAAAACTGAAGGAGTCCATACAACCTCACGACTTAGTAGTATTCTTCGAGCCTAGTAGTAATTACTTAGCTTATAAAATAATCCTGACCCTATATTATGCGAATGAGCAAAACGATATGCCTACTGGTTAACCCTGTAGCTGGAAGCGGAGGAAGAATAGGGAATAAAGGTAGTGATAATTTACAAATTTACAACACAGAAACACCATCTCGAATTTTAAGGTTTTTAAATACAGCCCCTAAAAACGCTAATTATATTGTTGCTCCACGTGAAATGGGAGAAAACTACTTTAAGGGAAGCGAAGTTAAGTATGAAGTCGCTAAAATCAACATCAATACACCCACATCAAGAGAGGATACAATCAAAGCCGTGACTTACTTTATAGAGAGTAAGCAATGTGATATAATAGTTTTTGCCGGAGGTGATGGTACAGCAAGGGATGTTTTCAGTGTCGTAAAGGACAAGTTACCAATCCTGGGAATTCCTACAGGTGTAAAAATGCACAGCGGTGTTTTTACTACAAACCCCGAGTCAGCAGGAGTTCTTTTACGACACTTCGTTGAGGACAAGACTGAAGAAATCTTAACTGAAATCTTGGATATAGATGAACAAGCCTATAGACAAGGTAAATATGTTGTTAAGTTATATGGTTACGCTAAGACAGTAAATTACTCCAACTTATTAACACCTAATAAAGAGGAGGTCATAAACGATAAGGAGGAATTAGATGAAATAGCCCAATATGTGATTGATACTTACCTAACATCGTCGAACGAAGTCTTCGTAGTAGGCCCAGGGAGTACGACAAAAACAATATTGAAAAAGATCGGAATAGAAAGTAATTTCCTCTGTACCGATGTCATAAAAAATCGTCAACTTTTAAAGAGTTGTGTGAAGTACGAAGAGTTACTAGGTTTAACCGGGGAGTTAAAGCTTATCCTCACTCCCATTGGTAAGCAGGGCTTTCTCATCGGGAGGGGGAATCAAGAGATAGGACCCGAATTTCTCAGGAAATTACTAAAAGTATCTCAAGGGGCCAATAGGAAGGATAACATAATCATCGTATCTACAAGGAGTAAGTTGAACACTTTCAACTGTCTCAGGATAGACACTGGTGATCCCGAACTTGATGTTTTAATGAGAGGAGTATACAAGATAATAGTTGGTTATGGAGAATTTGTAGCGATGAAAACTTGTGATATTACTGATTAACAAAAAGCATGGAATTACCTAGGCTGAAACTTTCCACTATTATTAATTTTAGTTTGGCAAATAAGATATGATGACTACTGACGATACTGACATTACGGATATTATCAGAGTTCAAGAGAGCAAAAGTATTAACCCCAGGTCTAAGTTAGTGGAAGCAATACTCGTTCTACTTCTCGCGAGACCTCTTAGAACATCAGAAATAGCGGTAAACTTGGGACTAGAGACCAAGTACGTTAGTAGTTATCTGAGCTATTGGAAGAGGAAAGGACTCGTTTATCAGGAAGCAGGAAGATGGCATTTGACCCCACAAGGAGAAGACTTGGCTAAGGAAATAGTGGAGAGTAAGAACAACACTAAGTTTACCGAATACCTGGCTATTGCTAGAGATATATTCAATGAAAAAGTTAAACCTACAATAAACAACAAGAATAAGGAAAAAGATGACAAAGAGAGAAAAGAAATTTTGTCGTTTATTGAAGCAAAAACCAGTCCTAAAGAAAATAAACCACAAAAAGAGAATTTGATGAATTGTTTAGATGAAATTCTTCAAAAACTAGAAGAAGAAGAGAAAGAGTTATTATCCTATTTACTGACAAAATACACGCAATGGGGTTCAACATACGTATACATCGACCAGCTACAAGAGGAGTTCGGAGCCGATACAGGCTGGCTCTTTCGGGTATTGAGAAAACTTCAGACTAAGAGGATCTTGTACCTTTATCATGATCCAAAACTGGGTTTAAGGATAGGTTTTACACAGTCATTTAAAAACAAGATTAATGAGTGTTAATTTTTATAAAGGAACTCTCTCTGTTTCTTTAATAAGAGTTGTAGGGGTTTACTTAATCAAAACTACATACATATACTACAACTATGAATAATGCCTATACGAAACAATTCTAATCAATAATACTTACAATATACAAACTATATTTAATTACTTCACTCAGGTCTAGTCTATTGTTCATCTCTTGTAGTAGTAGTAATATATATTAGAGGAGACGTGTAAAGTTACATAATGCGGTGTTAATTATGGCTGATAATACGAGGTCTTCTAAGATCTCGGAAGAGGAGATGAACAAAGTGTTAGCAAAGGCTGAGAAAGAGGCAGAGAAGAAGGACCATAAGAAACAGTGGATAGAAAAGATGATAAAAAGCGCAAAAACATACCACAAATTATGTCCGCACTATGATAAGAAGTCTCAAATTTGCTTCTTAACCTTAGGAGGAGCTAAATGCACTAGAGAGGGAAAATTTGAGAACTGTCCAGTATTTATAGAAGATTTAGAAAAGAAGTATAACGAAATAGTGTCAAAAGGCAAAATGCTTCCTATGGACTACCTGGACTTATCCCACATTGTCTGATTGGCCCAGGGGGAGCAGTTGCCCAGGAGGAAAAAAGGTGAAGAACAAGAAGAAAAGGATACTACCTCACAAACCAAGAGCAAGAAAAAGAGGTCATCCTCTGTAAAGTATGTAGATCCTAATGAACTTTTAGACGAATATTTAGACGAAGTGATAAATGCTCTTGGTCTCGCTTATCTCGAATTGTCGAGAGAGGAGTATAAGGAACTTATAAAGGAGCCTTTTGCGGGTGCTGTAGGCGAAGTGAAGACTAAGCCTAAATCTAAGACTATAATAAACAGACTATCTGCCAACAAAGACTCATTAATGGAGTTCTTAGCTATGAAACTTGTGAAAATTAAGGATTTAGAAAAAATGACAGATGAACAATTAGAGTTTGTTGTATATAATACAAAGAATGCAATTAAGGATCTGGGCCCGAGACTGTATGAGATTTGTAGTAAGAAAGGCAGAAGTGACCTAATAGATATTCTCAGGGCTAACTGGACTATATACGGAATTAACTCCCCGGTAAAATGTCCGAAATGTATGTTTAACGCCATTATGCCTGACTTGTCTTGCTATATATGTAAGTACACAATCAGTATGAAACAACTAAAAGAACAACTAAACGTGTTGCAGTTGCTTTTCGACTATTTCAAAGCGGATCCTCAAGGTTACAAGGAGATAATGACAGCTGGTTACTTCTACTATTCATGGGACGGCGTTTTACCCCCCAGTAAACAACCCAAAGATCTTCTAAGGTTCGAGATCGTGCTTAATAAGGAGGAGAAGGAGAAGCTAAAGTCCTTTTACATCGAGCACAGTACTCCCCAGACTCAATGAAAGCGTCACAAGACTTACACTTGGGGTAGTTGAATAACGAAGTGGAGGTTATGAAGGTATGAAAGAGCTCGTAGTTCTCAGCTAACTGTGTGTTAACCCAAGAAAAGATTGAGTTAAAAACGTCGTCATTAAAGCTAATCTCGTTTATTATACCGAAAGCACTGAGTTCTGATAACGGTATTGAATAAAGAGGAATAAAGATTTTAGTTCCATCGTTTAATGTCTTAGAACTTGTAACGTAATTAAGATAAGAATAATTTTTCATTGTAACTGAGTAGAGGAGATAAGCTAAATAGAAGTTTGAAGGAAAAGGAAGTACTTTCACACTATACTCTTTGAGATTTTTAGCTTCCATTATTAGACTCCAGATATACTCGTTAATATCTTGGTAGTCAAACTGTACGCTAACTTTGTCGATCTTTAAATTACAAGTGTAACAAGCCTTGCCTATGATATGTATTAGGAGCTCTGCTATTTGGTCCATGTTATTTGGTGCTAGAATAGCAACCTTATCATTGTAATTAAACATTTTACTGTTATGAATCTCCTTTCTGACCCTTTTAACAATCTCGTCTCGTGCACACATCTCACATAATTTCCTTCCACCGACGACATACTTCGCTTCTCTCTTGTTACATCTCTGGCAAAGGTTCATATATCAACAACTTCGAGTGTAGAATTAAAAACTGTTTAAAATATCTCCATTCTTTCTCTAGAACTATGATGACTTTCTCTTTTCTCCCATACCTCATTAGTATTGGGCCATAAAAAAGAAAAATTTATATATAACCGCTCCTAATGAAAACCAGCTACGGTGAGCTAAATGGCAGGTGCTCCAGTATTACTCTTTAAAGAGGGTACAAATAGATCCTCCGGAAGGGATGCTTTAAGGAACAATATACTAGCAGCTGTAACACTATCAGAGATGTTAAAGAGCTCGTTAGGACCCAGAGGATTAGACAAGATGTTAGTCGATAGTTTCGGCGACGTAACTATTACTAATGACGGTGCTACTATAGTAAAGGAGATGGAAATCCAGCACCCGGCTGCAAAGCTCCTTGTTGAGGCTGCAAAGGCACAAGACGCTGAAGTAGGAGATGGAACCACTTCAGCAGTAGTCCTTGCTGGATTATTACTCGACAAAGCAGATGATTTATTAGACCAGAATATACACCCAACCATAATAATTGAAGGTTATAAGAAGGCATTAAACAAATCATTAGAAATTCTAGATCAGTTAGCTTTGAAGATCGACGTAAGTGATCTTAATTCACAAGTAGCTAGAGACCAGCTGAGAAAGATTGTATATACAACAATGTCGAGCAAGTTCGTTGCTGGTGGAGAAGAGATGGACAAAATCATTAACTTAGTACTCGATGCTGTATCAATTGTAGCTGAGAAGAGGCCAGACGGTAGCTATAACGTTCCTCTTGATTTAATCAAAATAGATAAGAAGAAGGGTGGAAGTACAGAAGATAGTATGTTGGTAAGAGGTCTAGTACTCGACAAAGAAGTGGTTCACCCTGGAATGCCTAGGAGAGTAGAAAAGGCAAAGATCGCTGTATTAGATGCTGCACTGGAGGTTGAAAAGCCTGAGATATCAGCTAAGATAAGCATCACTAGCCCAGACCAAATTAAGGCCTTCCTAGATGAAGAGGCTAAGTACCTTAAGGAGATGGTAGACAAACTAGCTTCAATTGGAGCTAATGTTGTTATATGCCAGAAAGGTATTGATGATATAGCACAGCACTTCCTAGCTAAGAAAGGAATACTCGCAGTGAGAAGGGTAAAGAGGAGCGATATAGAGAAGTTAGAGAAGGCTTTAGGAGCAAGGATTATAAGTAGTATAAAGGATGCGACTCCTGAGGATCTAGGTTACGCCGAGCTAGTAGAGGAGAGGAGAGTAGGAAACGATAAGATGGTATTCATTGAAGGTGCAAAGAACCCGAGGGCTGTGAACATTTTATTAAGAGGATCCAATGATATGGCACTTGATGAGGCAGAGAGGAGTATTAACGACGCATTACATTCATTAAGGAACGTATTATCAAAGCCCATGATTGTAGCGGGTGGTGGAGCCGTTGAGACTGAGTTAGCATTAAGATTAAGAGAATATGCAAGAAGCGTAGGAGGTAAGGAGCAGTTAGCAATTGAGAAATTCGCTGAGGCATTAGAGGAGATACCGATGATATTAGCAGAGACTGCAGGTATGGAGCCTATACAAACTTTAATGGATCTGAGATCCAAGCACTCTAAAGGTCTAGTGAATGCTGGAGTTGATGTAATGAACGGAAGACTTAACGATGATATGATGTCAATCAACGTAATTGAGCCTGTGAGAGTAAAAGCTCAGGTATTTAAGAGCGCTGTTGAAGCAGCTACTGCGATTCTGAAGATTGATGACTTGATTGCCGCCTCTGCATTAAAGAGCGAGAAGAAAGAAGGAAGCAAAGGTAAAGAAGAAGGCGGAGAAGAAGGAAGTAACAAACCCTCATTTGAATGATTAGTTTCTTTTTTATCTCATTTATTCAAAATTCTATTCTAATTGTTTACTCTCATTATAATTTTTATCTATATAATAGTCAGATTATGAGATTATTAAAATATAATTAATTTGTATAATTAATTAATAAATTGTAATAAATTATGAACGCATGAGTGTTGTTTCCTAGTATACATATTACTTTTTACTTTACTTATACATCATAACTTGATTTGTTTCTTCTCCTGAATACCCATCTAGTTCTTCAAGCATCTTCTGGACTGCTTCTTTTATTTTTGGGCTTGAATAGTTGTCACGAGTTAAATAAAGTAATTTCTTTGAGAGGTCTACTCCAATAATTAAAACCAGATTTATAAAGTCTGGACTTAGGATATAATTAGCTAATTTTTCTGGGTCTCCTCCATAAGATGAAAAACCATATTTTGACTCTGCTTTTGCAAGTAATTTCTGAGCTTCATCTAATTTTTTCATATCCAGACTTACGGGCGTTAATACCTTACTCACTATATGCCGTAAGAAGTCAGGTTCTCCCAAATGATTCGCCTATTATAACTAATTTTAACTAGCCATATAAAAACTGTAGTTAAGAAGTTATTTGCTCTTTTCATCAACACTTATAAGTAGATATTTTAATTAATAACATAGGAAGTGAGAGGAATCAAGATGTCATCCTCGAAGAGAAAAAAGAGGTCTATAGGTAAAGAAGAAGAACCTTTAAATGAGGTTGAGAAAAAACTTCGTGTATTGTATTCCGATAAAGAAGTAGTTGTAATGACTGCACCTAATGAAGAGGAGTTGAAGGAGATATTATTGGACTTATTAAGTCAAAAGCCTATGAATCTAAAAGAACTTCATTCCGCTTTATCAGGTATAGCTAGCGAAGATAAGATAAGAAAAGCATTATCGGATTTAGCGGAGAAAAACTTGGTCACATTATCCGAAGACGGGAAGTATGCTAAGTTAGGTTAGAATTCTTACTGGGCAAGTTTTCCATACTTTTGAACATAACTCCGCTTGTGACACTGTTAATATTCTATCCATAGCCTTACATCTCGCAACTAAACCTTTTTCAGTTCTAAACAATTCAAAATTTGGACACTCACTATCTAGAGTGCTTTCTAGCACGTTAATCTTATGGTAAAATGAGATCTCTTGTTCTACCCTCTCGTCCTCTGTGTATTGTTCAAGTCCGTCTTTTCTGGCCTTTTCCTCTTCGTTACCCATGTAATACCTGCAAGACTTATAGTTACCCTGACACCTTGAAGGTGATGTAACCGAATCGGAAGGAGATTCCAGTACGGGAGAAGTACAAAAACCTCCTTTGTAATGAGGGCATATATTACGTTTCTGCAACTTCTCTCACTATAATATGTACTCCTAATAAATTATCCTCGTCCTCCGAAGCCGTGGGTATAGTAACCTTATTAATCACAACTTTGTCTACTTTTTCGTTAATCTGCTTAAGTAACTCAGTTATTTGGGTTTCATCTACTTTTGTAGATCCCTTCATATCATCTACTATTAGGACTTCTACTCTTTTCATGGTTTAAACATTCAGTCAGAAAAAGATATAAACGCACTGGCTTATGCCATCTTGTGAATCCTATAAGAGATGCAAAGATTGAGTTTTCTAAGCTCATATCGGATAAGCTCGGTATTAGCTACGATGAAGTATTTAAAAACATCGAATATCCTACTAAGGACGACATAGGAGATCTGGCATTACCATTACCGGCAGTTACTAAAGATAAGGCTTTGATAAGTAAGGAATACTCGGATAAGGGTCTGATGTTAATAAGAGAAATAAGGAAGATGGGGATTTACATAAACGCCTTTCTTGACGAGGGTAGTCTATTCAAACTTACATTTTCTAATCTTCAGGACGATTATGGAATAGAAAAGATTGAAAAAGGCTCAAGGATCGTAATTGAACATACTAGCGCTAATCCTATTCACCCCTTACATATAGGGCATTTAAGGAATTCTATTATCGGCGATACGATAGCCAGAATGCTGAGGTTAAGAGGACATAACGTTAACGTGAGATTTTACGTAAACGACGCTGGTAGACAAGTCGCTATATTAGCATTGGGCTATATGCTGCTTGGAGAACCTGAACCACCCTCTAATGTTAAGTCTGATCACTGGTTTGGAACAATTTATTCAATAACCAATGTTTTGATAGAAATTAAAAGCATAAAGAAAGAACTTAGTTTGTTGAAAAACAACGATGACGAAAAATACAAAGAAAAGGTGAAGAGGCTTGACGAACTTGTAGCTATTGCAGCCCAACAGCAGGAGAGGTATCCCGATATATTTAACAAATTAGCAGATGAAATAAACAAAATAGAAGATTTAGAGGTAGAGATACAAAATATAATAAGACAATATGAAAGCAAAAGCGATGAAAAGATAGTAGAGGTAATAAGAAAGATAGTGAAATACAATCTGAACGCATTCGAAAAAAGTCTGTCAAAGCTTCACATCACGTTCGATGCATATGATTATGAAAGTGACTTGTTGTGGAACGGGGAAGTAAGTAAGATAGTGAGCGAAGCCTTAAGTAAGTCTATCGATTATAAGGGTACTAAAGCACTTAGCCTTGAGCTAAGCAAAGAGGAAAAGGAAGGACTGTCTATACCTACTGGGCTTCAACTACCGCCATTAGTTTTGGTTAGATCCGACGGAACTTCTCTTTACACCACAAGGGATATAGCATACACAATAAGGAAATTTAACGTATTCGAGGCGGACAAGGTAATTAATGTAATAGCGGAGCAACAAGCCGTTCCACAGATGCAGTTAAGGGCTTCTCTATACATACTAGGGTACACAAAATACGCTAGGAATTTAGTACACTACTCGTACGGAATGGTCAATTTACAAGGCATGAGGATGAGCGGTAGATTAGGGAGGTTTATTGCACTTGACGAGATAATAGAAAAAGTTGAGGAGGTAGCAAGGAAGAAGATACAAGAAAAGGGAGGCAACATGGAAAATGTTGGAGAGGTTGTAAATGCAGCTATTCGCTTTGCAATCCTTTCGGTGTCAGCAAATAAGCCAGTAACGTTTAACGTCAATAATGTAGTAGACTTTGACCAAAACAGCGGACCTTATCTGCAATACACATATGCTAGGGCTTTTAACATTCTAAATAAGAATAATGAAAGATTGGAAATAGAGAAAGCTGACCTGAAAGACCTCGAAGGAGACAAAAGGAAGTTGTTAATACTGATTGCTAAGTTCCCCGAAGTATTGTCAAAAGCTTCAGACGAAATGAGACCTGAAGACTTAATAGACTTTTTGAAAAAGTTGTCAGATACCTTTAATAGATGGTATAATAACGAGAGGGTTTTGCAAGAGCAGGATCAGGGAAAGAGAATGACCAGACTATTTCTCGTCAAGGGTGTCGAGAGGGTTCTATTTAATGGGCTCAATGCGATAGGAATAAAACCTCTTGAGAGAATGTAAATACGGACCCGTAGCTCAGCCAGGATAGAGCGCCGGCCTGCGGAAGGTTGGAGAAAGCCGGCGGTCCCGGGTTCAAGTCCCGGCGGGTCCGCTATACTAGGCTTTCCTAACTTTAAGATATTGAGTACAGAAGGAAAAACCCAGTTGATTTAATCTCATAGAAAAAGAAGGTAAAAGGAAGTTATTAATGTGTTCAATGAAACTGAATACAATGCGAGTTGAAAACTTAATATCCCTTATTTTTCATCCCTCTGTTTCAACCGCTTTAGGTTTTATTATAATCTACTTAATGCGTTGTAAAAACCTACCAGATCTATTAATATCCTTAATATTTTTCTCTTTTACACCTTTTCTAATTACTTTAATTTTAATGAGAAGAGGTAGGGTTTCTGATCTATTAGTCACAAGAAGAGAACAGAGAGGAAGAGTAATAACATTATCAATACTGGGTTACCTTATTGCGTTAGCATTGATTTACATTTATGGAATAAATTTGCTCTTTTACGTGGCACTTTTGTATACTTTAAATTCTTTCCTTATCCTTTTAATTACATTAAAATATAAAATAAGCATTCACGTTGCAGTGCTCTCAGGTGTTTCAACTGTCCTTTCGTTTCTTGTAAGCGAGTATTTTGTTATAATGTATTTTATGACAGCCATAGTAGCGTGGGCTAGGGTTAAAGCTAAGGAACATGAGTTAAGTCAAGTGGTCTCGGCTTACGTTTTCTTTGCACTCCTTACTTACTTGGAGATAAACTTCATTTCTACTGATTTTCATATTTAACGGAGATAAAATTTAGAATGAATAAAGAATAATAACAAAAAAACAATCTAACTTAATACAGCTTTACCTAAGGGAGCCTTCTTACCTATGCTCTCAGCTATAACTTGTGATAAACCAGTATACCACGCTACTATTGCGGTTAATATACCCATATAACCTCCAGCGTGAATCAATGACTGATTACCATTTATTGACCCTATACCTAGCAAGAGGAAGTTATCCATAAAAACAGAAACGTTAGGAAAAGCGATAGATTAGCCCTAAAAGTCCCAAACCACATATTATCAGTGTGAATATTCCAAACGCTATTAACACTAAGCCTATTCCTTGCGATGTTACGCTTCCGGTAAAACCCATAGCCGTAAACGAATACCATTCCCAAAAGGCTCCGTAAGTAAAAAACGCTACATAACCGAACGTATTTCCGGCTCTCCACTCTAGTACTCCCGCTATTAATTGAGCTAGTCCACCGTAGAAAAGGGCTAAGCCTATTACTACACCTTCTCCTTGTGCAGATAACAACCCTGCGTTAAAAGAGCTGAGTACTAACGTAGTTAAGGCGAATCCGGAAAGCCCTAGAGGAGCTGGATTTGCTCTTTTTTCTTCCGTCATTACAAACCTAACAGTTTTAATTTATTTTATATTTAAATACGGCAAACTTAAAGAGATTTATAATGGTAGAAAACCTACCTTTTGAGGAGAGATATTACCAACCGCCTTATAAACAACTTTACAAAGAATCACTCGAAGAACCAGAAAAATTCTGGAGAAAAATGGCTGAAGAGATAGAATGGTTTTCACCATTCCAGAAAGTTCTCGACGAGAGTAATGCACCGTTCTACAGGTGGTTTATAGGAGGAAAAGTTAACATAACGTATAACGCTTTAGATCGTCACTTAAAGACTAAGGGGAATAAAGTAGCAATTTATTGGGAAAACGAAAAGGGCGAGAGCAGAAGTTTAACCTACTCACAACTCTATAATGAAGCAAACAGGTTTGCGAAAATACTACAAGATTTAGGCGTTCAAAAGGGAGACAGAGTCCTGATCTATCTTCCTTTGATACCGGAATTGCCTATAGCAATGTTAGCGTGTGCAAGAATTGGTGCAATTCATAGCGTAGTCTTCTCAGGCTTTTCCACACAAGCTGTAGTTGACAGAATAAATGATGCTAAGGCAAAACTCGTTATAACTACTTCGCATACCATGAGGAGGGGTAAGAGGGTAGAACTCAAGAGAATAATAGACGAAGCTGTTTCTCAAACTCCAACAGTAGAAAAGGTTCTGGTCATTAAGAGGGACGAAGAGATAGAATTAAATGAAGAAAGAGACGTACTATATCAAGAATTGATAAAGAGAGTGGGTTATAAGAAAGTAGAGCCAGAAATGACTGATGCAATAGATCCCTTATTCATCTTATATACTTCTGGTACAACTGGAAAGCCTAAAGGTATTTATCACTTACATGGCGGTTACGGTCTCTGGACTTACCTAACCACTAAGTGGGTTTTTGATTTGAGAGACGAAGACGTGTTCTTCAACACTGCAGACATAGGTTGGATCACCGGACACTCATACATAGTTTACGGTCCCTTACAGAACGGTGCCACAGTGCTGATGTATGAGGGAGTTCCAGACTATCCTAACCCCGATAAATGGTGGGAGTTAGTAGAGAAGTATAATGTAACAGTATTTTACACTTCTCCAACGGCTGTGAGAACATTAATGAGATACGGAGAAGAGTGGGTAAAGAAGCACGACTTATCAAGTTTGAGATTATTAGGAAGCGTAGGAGAGCCTATCAATCCTGAAGCATGGAGATGGTATTTCAAGAATGTCGGAAGGTCTCAACTACCTATAGTAGACACTTGGTGGCAAACGGAGACGGGAGGTATAATGATTTCAGCAACTCCAGGGTTAGGGAATTACATGCTTAAGCCCAGTGCTAACGGACTTCCATTACCCGGAGTAGACGCTGATGTGTTTAATGATGAAGGTAAACCCACGAAACCGAGAGAGAAAGGCTATATAGTTATCAAGAGACCGTGGCCAGGTATGTTGGCTGGAGTATGGGGAGATCCAGAGAGATATATAAAGACTTATTTCTCTAAGTTCCAAGGAGTCTACTATCCAGGGGATTATGCAGTAAAGGACGAAGATGGATTCTTCTACATTTTGGGAAGAGCAGATGAGGTGTTGAAGATAGCAGGGCACAGAATTGGAACTAGGGAGATAGAAGACGTCTTAATCTCACATCCGGCTGTCGCAGAATCAGCCGTAATAGGTATACCAGATCCCGTTAGAGGAGAGGTAGCTGTTGCAGCAGTAGTATTGAAACAAGGATATCAACCTTCAGATGAATTGAGAAAAACGTTAATTGAATACGTTAGGAATAACCTAGGTCCCATAGTAGTGTTTGGCGGGTTATACTTCGTAAGTAAATTACCGAAGACCAGGTCAGGGAAGATAATGAGAAGAATTGTAAGAAGCGTAATCTCTGGGCAAACGTTAGGTGATATAACTGCACTAGAGGACGAAACATCAGTTGACGAACTGAAAAAGATCGCAGAGGAATTCTCTAAAGAGATTCAGAGTCAGAAGAATCAACAATAAACTCACTTTTTCCTTAATTTTTGATACAACGAGCGTATCTTACCTTTTTAAGTTGCGGTATATGGTAATACCATAGTTAATTCGGCTATGACTTATTTATATCATTTGAGAAGAATAGATGATAACTAATGCAAAAAGTACAGATCAGTGTACTCTCTCTCGCTAAGCTTAAGGTCATCAAACGTAATAACTCAGTCGAAGAGTTTAAGTCCGAAAAGATTTTTTCAAAGCTATCATTACCAGAAGAAGTGATTGACGGGATACTAAACGACATAGCCCAAAATGCAAAGGACAACGCAATAGACAGTAGGACGATAGCCGATATCGTTGAAAGGAACCTCATAGAACACTCATTAGACTATCCAGAGTTGATGGAGACGGCCAAACGTTTCGTCCTAGCAAGGATTTACAATCACGTTTTCGGCAAAGGCAAATGGAAGGATTTCGACCCAAAGGACTTACTGTTAACATACAATGCGTTGAAAGTCCTAGAAGCTAGGTATCTACTTAAGAACCCCGACACACTCCGCTACATAGAAACCCCGCAAATGATGTTCAGAAGAGTAGCCTCATTTCTGGCAAAAAACGAGGAAAGGAGGAAAGAAGTAGAGGAGAAGTTCTACGAGATAATGTCAGAACTTAAGTTCTTACCAAACACACCTACCTTAATGAACAGTGGTACAAGGCTAGGTATACTCTCAGCATGCTTCGTAATACCAGTCAGAGACTCAATGGTAACCCAAAACGGTGAAGGAATATACGACGCATTAAGGGCTATGGCAGTAGTTCATCAACAGGGAGGAGGTACAGGCTTCGACTTCTCAGAACTAAGACCTAAAGGAGATGTAGTAGCCTCAACCGCTGGAGTAGCCTCAGGCCCCATATCCTTCATGAGGATCTTTGACGTGTCTACTGACGTAGTAAAGCAGGGTGGAAAGAGGAGGGGGGCAAATATGGGAGTAATGCATGCGTGGCACGCTGACATAGAGGACTTCATTAAAGCTAAGACTGGTCAGCTGAAGGACGTACAATTACAGAACTTCAACATATCAGTTGGCGTTTACGACTACTTCATGAAAGCAGTGGAGAGAGGTGAGACAGTCCCGCTAATTAACCCGAGAAAGACCAAGATCCCTGGTAAAGACTACGAGTACTACATTGTTAAGGCTAGAGGTTACATGGATGAGGAATGGATACAAGAAGAAATACTAAGAGAATTAGAGGAGAGAGGAGGTTCAGTTTACCTCGATGAAAGCATTATTATAACAGTTGACGAGGCTTTGGCTATTGCAGAAAAAGAGGGGGCTATAGTGAAGTGGGTAAATGCCAAGGATCTGTTTGACGAGATCGTTAAAGGTGCTTGGGACAGTGGCGACCCTGGTCTACTCTTCATAGACACTATTAACAGGAGGCACCCCGTATGGTACTTGGGCAAGATACAAGCTACTAACCCGTGCGGTGAAGAGCCGTTATTAGCATGGGAGAGTTGTAACTTAGGTTCAATTAACTTAGAGAAGTTCGTAGTAGAGAGGAACGGCAAACCAGTAATTGACTGGGAAGGATTAGCAGAAACTATACGTTACGGTGTGAGGTTGTTAGACAATGTGATCGATGCAAACCGTTACCCGCTGAAACAGATTGAGGAAGCTACAAAGAGAACTAGAAAGGTAGGACTAGGCGTTATGGGCTTAGCTAGAATGCTAATCAAGTTAGGCATTCAATACGACAGTATAGATGCTGTATACTTGTCTTACCAGCTAGCCAAGTTCATCTACTACCACGCTTTCAAAACGTCAATAGAGCTGGCTAAGGAGAAAGGCGTCTTCCCTGCATACGACCCAAGACGTTACAAAGACATATGGGAGAGTGCATTACCATTTGAGCAACTCCTCTCAACGGTAGGTGTTGAAGGTAGAGTAAGTTCAGAAGTTAAAAAACTGACCGAGGTCGTTGACAAACTCGATTTTGACCAACTTAAAGGAGAGAGAATTAAACACGGTGTGAGAAACTCGACCGTCGTCTCGGTAGCTCCAACTGGTACTATCTCAATCATAGCAGGAACATCGTCCTCCATCGAACCACTATTCGCATTAGCCTTCATCAGGAACGTAGCTGTGGGTAAGTTTATAGAAATAGACCCGTTATTCCTCGAGTACCTGAGAAAATACGAGCTTGACGATCCAGAAGTAGTTAAGAAAGTTGCTGAAACTGGCATGATAGGAGAGAATCCCTTCATGCCCAAGAGTATGAGGAGGATATTTAGGACTGCACACGAAGTGCCACCGGAGTTCCACTTACTACACCAGGCCTCGTGGCAACAGTGGAACGACAGTGGTACGTCAAAGACTATTAACTTGAGAAGTGAAGAGCCTCCAGAAACGGTAGAAAAAGTGTACTTGCTGGCGTGGAAACTTGGTATCAAAGGTGTGACGGTTTACAGAGATAGATCTAAATCGCAACAGGTCATATACTTCGGCATAAAGAAGGAGAGGGAAGAAGCTGAGAAAAAGATGAAAGAGGAAAAGAAGATACAGTCTCCTCTGCCCTCCTCACTTAGGATATCCCAAAGTAAATATGTGGAGGTCTCGGAAACCTACAGCGGTGGTTGTAAGACTTGTGAGTTGTGAAACGCTAAGCATTATAATATTAATATTTTTTAATTATGACGGTGTATCATATTCTTGAGAAGGTTTGCAACTTACATTACCTTGTGAATATTCGGTTAAAGAGATCCTACCTGCTGTTAGGGCTTTGATAGCTGAGAAACTAGTTGTCGAAAATAACGTTTCGATCTACAAGACGGCGGAATTAATGGGTTTAACACCGGCAGCTGTAGAGAATTATATAAAAAAGAGAAGAGGTAATGCAATAAAGGATGTCTTGAAAAAAGATAAGAAGTTTATGGAAATGATAGAAGGTTTTATAAGGATTATTTCATCTAAGAACGGTAAAGACGGTGCTTCAATATCATCATATTATTGTATGTTATGTGCTGAAGGAAAAAGAGTACTGATTAAACAAGGTTATCAGATGTCACATTGTATAGTAGAGACTCTATCTTCAACTTATGATTTTTCGCTTGAGAAAACTTTCAAGTAATTTTCTGAGAGTGAGTTTTACATAAATTATACCGTTTTTCCGAATAGGTATTTTAACTCTGTCGAACTCAGGTTCTATTTTCTCAGCCTCATTTCCTTTTCCATCAAGTATAGATGCGGAAGAAATTCTAGCAGATAAGATCAGGTTAGCTATTACAGGCTCGTCGTTTAGGTTCACTAATCCTAAAGTAAGTTCGTAATTCTTGTATCTAAAGAGAAATGGGACGATGCCGCTAGGATATAGTTTATAAAGAGAGAGATTAAAAGGCGGTTTACAGTCCAAGTGTATAATTGGAACCTTTAAGTTCCACACTAGTTCATACGGTTTAGCTTCTTTCCACGTGGTACTTTTAGTTACTATTACTTCTGAGCTACCCTCAACTCTTAATGATCTGTTGTCTTTAAACAGTACGATCTCTGATGCAGTGGCAAAGGTTATTGCTTTATGAAGTTCCACTGAGAAGAAATTAGATTTTCCTTCTACTTTCTCGTCAAAATTTAGTATAAACGGGTTCATATAATAGTAGGTGGGGTTGTAGAAGGGTATATCTATCGAAAACGGAGGAGTTTTCTTGTCTAGTTCATGTTCTCTAAACTTTAAACCGTCGATTGTTGTCAGCTCTCCACTTTCCATAATGACTTTTTTACCTTCTAGCCAATCCTTTCTTGTCCAAGGAGAAGGATTAAAATAGCTCTCTCCTTCTTTACAATTTATTAGGTCTCGGATTAATCCTACTATCACTTCACTGTTGATCTTAAAGTCCCAGCCTCTCTGTTCTTTCTTGATCGGTGTCCTAACGTATATAGGTTCAGTATTATTTCTAAGACTCATACTGGTAGTTATCGAACTCCCATCAGGTCCAATTATTTTAGCATATTCACTCCAGAATATTTTTTCTGGACTAAGATAGTTTAACAATTGTGGGAGCTGTTCTATGTTTAGGTCACTTTCTTCTAATTCCACTATTGGAAAATAAGGTAATGGGTAATCAGCGGCTACCTTTAACAAATCATTTGGCTTCATAAGCGGTCAAGCTCATCATCTTAAGAGATCCGACAAATGCCTTTTCATCATAAATTCAGGATCGGGGGTAATTCTTCATTCTTTTCGATATTATTTCCGCCACTTTCTTGCCTTCCACTTTACCTCTAACTTTGGACATTACTTTACCCATTATTACATTAAATGCTTTATCCCCTTTCTCCTCGATAATTCTTATATTTTCTTGGATTACTTGATCTACGATCTTCTCCAGTTGTTCATCACTAATCTTAGAATATTTCTCCACGAGTTTATTTATATCTTCCTTCGTTAAGGAATATTCTAGCAATATTTCAGGAATTGAGTCCTTACTTATCTTGTCTTCGTAAAGTAACTTTATCATGTACTCTAATAAGTCATCGGTAATTATTGATATATCTCCTCCCTTAGACTTTACGTACTTTAAGTTGACCTCCAGTACTGAGGCAATCACGGATGGAGAAACTTTAGGAGAATATTTATTCACAAGCTCTTCAAAAAGGTCTATTTTGGTACTGTTTAACATCGCAGTAGCAAGCTCTTTACTTAACCCCAGATCCACAAACTTTTTCAGTTTACTTTCAGGCTTCTCAGGCATAAAAGTCTTTGCTAATTCTATTATCTTAGAGTCAATTCTTCTAGGCGGTATATCTGTCTCTGGGTACATTCTGGCAGAACCGGGCTGAGGTCTCATAAACTTTGTAGTTCCGTCCTCTAGAGCAGTCCTCGTCTCTTTTGGGATCCCTTCCAGAGCGTATAAAATACGGTCTCTTATCGTATCGAGAGCCAGTTGTAACCTAGCTTTATCCCCGACTACCAGTACGAAAGCGTCTTCTTCACTTACATTTAATGCTTTCTTTACCTTGTCTACTTCTTCCTGAGATATTCCATAATTGGGTAATTCATCTGAGTGAAATAGTCCCCCTAGACCGGCTAAAACTCTCACGTAATCTGCAACTTCCGTTCCGAACCTTCTGTTTTTCATTAGTTCCCATCCGAAAATCCCTCTAAACTTAGGTATCTTAACTCCGTAGACTAAAGCTCCCTTTTCCAGTTCTTTCTTTACCAGTCTACTATTTGTGGAAGCAAAGATCGAAGTTAGGTCTGTAGGCTTATAATTTTCAAGAATCAACTCTTTAGTAACTCCTCTTCTCTGAGTTAACTCTTCTTTGATCTTTAATAACTCGTACTGTCTCCTCGCTTCGTTTCTTATTATCTCCGGGACGAGCTCTAATCTCTGAACTCCCTTGATTTCAGTCTTAACTCCACCCTGAATAGATACGTTTAGGTCTTGTCTTATTGTCCCTATTCCTCTTTTTACTTTTCCGGTCATTCTCAATAACTGACCAATTGCAAAGGCTACCTTTTCAGCTTGTTCTGGTGTATGTATGTCTGGGGCTGTGGAGATCTCTATTAACGGTACGCCTAGCCTATCTAGGTTGTAGACGATTTCATCTTTATTATCACTTATTTTTCTCGATGCGTCTTCTTCTAGGGCAATTGTTTGTATACCTATCTTATTACCATCTACTTCTATGTATCCTCCCAAAGCTATAATAGCTGTTCTCTGAAAGCCGGAAGTATTGGAGCCATCTATAACTATTTTCCTCATTACGTAAACTTCGTCAACTAACGTACTGTGGAGTGAAAGGGCTATGGCCGTGACTATGCCCAAAGCCTCTTCGTTGATCAAATGAGGGGGCTCCTCGTCGCATTCGACAAGGCATGAGTTTTTGGGTAACTTATAAACATATTTCTTACCTTTTTGCCACTCGAACAAAGCAGCTATATCTACTTCTCCTAACTCGCTGAATGAGGGCCTTAAATACCTCTCTAATGATGCATGAAAGGTTTCATTTAGAGATGTATCACAGTTGCAGAAGAGTTTGTGAGAGGTATTTAATTGCTGATGTATTTCCAATCCTACTTTTAACCCTAACTTACTGTAATCTAATTCTGTCATGATACCACCTGGGATACATTTCGGGAACGTGAATCGGATTAATTTCTCCTACAAAATTAGTGAGCATAAGCTCTTTAACCTTATCTAAGTCTGTTTCATGAGCTAAAACCCACATGAGCTTGACCAAAGCTGTTTCAGGTAACATATCCTCTAAAGGTACTACCCCAGCTTCCTGAAGGAGTCTTCCCGTAGTATAAACGTTCATGTTTACCCTCCCGAACAAGCACTGTGAAGTCATCCCTACAAATATACCGTCCTTAGTAGCTTTCTTGAACGCATTATAAAATTCGGAGGATGTGTGTCCTAAACCAGTTCCCTCGACTATAATACCTTTTACACCCTTACTCATTAAGTAATCGATTATATCCGGCAATAGACCAGGGTAGTACTTTAATAGGAAGACGTTAGGGTCGAACTTAGCGTCTACTTCGTTTGCGTCCTTCTTCCTTATGTAATCGTCTCTGAGAATCTCTATTTTTCTTTCCCTATAATACACCTTAGCCAATGGGATGTCATTAACACTTTGGAATGCGTCTCTTCTACTTGTATGCATTTTTCTAACTTTTACACCTCTGTGGACTAGGGTGTAAGTATCGGATGATTCCCCATGCATATTAACCGTAACTTCAGCAAACGGAGCATCTTTTGCTACCAGAACGGAGGTCAAAAGGTTTATAGGCGCGTCGCTGCTTGGTCTATCACTACTCCTCTGAGACCCTACCATAACTACCGGTCCGGTTAGGCTCTTAAGCGAGAATGCTAAAGCTGATGCTGTGTAAGCCATAGTATCAGTTCCGTGAGCGACAACTACTCCTTTTGCTCCCTTATCTAAAGCATTCTTTACTTCGTTTGCTATTTTTATCCAGTATTCAGGCTTCATATTCTCGCTAAGTATGGAAAACAAAACTTTTGCGTCAATTTTAGCTATCTCGTTTATCTCAGGCATGAACTTGAGAATTTCTTCAGTTGTCAAAGCAGGTCTTACAGCACCGGTATCGTATTCTATTTTGCTTACTATAGTGCCTCCAGTGCTGATTATAACGACTTCACTCTTGTCTTTAACCGCTTTCTCCTCTGCCCTTTTCTCCTCTCTTTTTTCTCCTCTCTTTATCAGCTTAACTTCGGATATACTATCTACGGATATACCGATGTTATATCCGTTATCAAGTTTTATGACTAAAATGTCATCAGATGAAGAATAAGAGGGCATTATAATTCCTTTTAGTATTACCCCATTTTTTGTAAGCTCTATGGTATCCCCTTCTTGTAAGTTAAATTTCTTTAAAAAATCAAGTGCCTTACCTGCGTAAGTTTCAGACATAATAAAAGGAGAAAAACTGGGACTAAAAATCTTTACCTAGCTTTAGCTTGTGATGCCTTAAGTACTCTCTTCTCGTACTCTAGCTTGTTCCTAACTCTCGGCACTTCTTTGTGCTTCTCCTTTTTAGGCATTTTAGGTGTAGCGTTCCTTACTTTACCAGCCTTTGTTAATGAACCGTGAGATGGCATAAATAAAATGTGGTAAAGGAAAAATTTAAACTTAAATGTTAAATAATGGGTTTGATAATTGATGAAAATATACTTAGTAGAGCACGCGATAGGATCCTTTGCATATGACGAGCAAGGGAAGCTATTAGATTATGTATTAAATCCTAAAGATTTAGGTAAGGTTGTGGAAGCTCTTATAGAAAACGAGAAGGGAACTCCCCTACCCTCAGCAAAAGAATTAATAAGTAAGTTAAGGCCAGACGAGGTTGTAGTCGAGAATGAGGCTGAAATACCAGAGCTTCAAAAGAGCGGAGTGAAGGCATCAGTAGAAATTCATAATATTGGAAGTAAGACTTTCAGGCAATCTCTTCCTAAAGTAGCTTTAGAAACTAAGTTTGTTACATCAGAAGAAGAACTTTACTCCTTCTTGTATGAAGTATCCTTTGAATATACAAGAAGGAAACTAAGGGGCGCAGCAAGTAAAAGGGATCTACTAGCGATTCAGGCTATAAGAGCAATTGACGATATAGATAAGACTATCAACTTATTCTCCGAGAGATTAAGGGAATGGTACAGCATCCATTTCCCAGAATTGGATAATTTAATTGACGATCATGAATTATATGCATCAATAGTTTCCAAGTTCGGCTATAGAGACGAGATAAATGAGGAAGGACTGATAGAATTGGGATTAAGCAAAGAGAAATCACAGAGACTTCTTACTGCGGCTAAAAAAAGTATTGGAGCAGATGTTACAGATGTAGATATTAAGTCAGTTAGAATGCTAAGTGATACTATCTTAGAGTTATACAGAATTAGAAGAGAGCTAACTGATTATATAGAGTCGGTAATGAAAGAAGTTGCTCCGAATATAACCGCACTTGTGGGGCCTACTCTGGGAGCTAGGCTTTTAAGTTTAGCAGGAAGTCTTGAGGACTTAGCTAAAATGCCAGCAAGTACTATACAAGTCTTAGGAGCTGAAAAAGCACTCTTTAGGGCGTTAAGAAAGAAAGGTAGACCACCAAAGCACGGTGTCATCTTTCAATATCCCGATATTCACACATCCCCCAGATGGCAGAGGGGTAAAATTGCTAGAGCTTTAGCAGCAAAGTTAGCAATAGCTGCTAGAGTAGATCAGTTCAGCGGTAGGTTTATTGGTGATAAGTTAAATGAGGAACTTAAGAAGAGGATCGAAGAGATTAAGACAAAGTATGCTCAGCCTCCACCTAAAAAAGTCCAGGAGCAACAACCTAAGCCGAAACAAAAAGGTAAAAAGAATGAAAAGAGAAAAAAGAAGAACAAGCGAGAGTGAGAAATTATGTCAGAAGTAGTCAAGGTTGAGAAAAGCGAGTTTGATAACATCTATGAGTGCGTATATAATGACGGGACTGTAAGGCTTTGTACGAAGAATCTAGCACCAGGCCATAATGTTTACGGCGAGAGATTGATCAAAGTAAACGGTATTGAATATAGGGAATGGAACTCCTTTAGAAGTAAGCTTGCAGGAGCAATTCAGAAAGGGCTTAAACACAATCCAATAACAAGGAATACAAAGGTTCTTTATCTAGGAGCTGCTTCAGGAACAACTCCAAGTCACGTATCGGATATTGTTGAAATGCAAGGTAAAGTTTATGCTGTTGAGTTCTCTCCTAGAGTAGTCAGGGAACTTATTCTGGTTGCCCAGCACAGACCTAATTTATTCCCTATTTTGGCAGACGCTAGATTTCCACAATACTATAGGGCTCTAGTTGAGGATGTTGATGTGGTTTATGTAGATATTGCACAGCCAGATGAGACCGATATAGCAATTTATAACGCTGAGTTTTTCTTGAAGGATAAAGGTTATCTAATGATGGCAATAAAAGCCAGAAGTATAGATGTAACTAAAGATCCCAAAGAAATCTATAAGAGTGAGGCTAAAAAATTAGAAGAAAAAGGATTCGATGTGATCGAAGTAATTCAACTAGACCCTTACGACAAAGATCACGCGATGGTATTGGCGAGACTTAAGTGAAACCATGTTCGATAAAATTTTCGACATAGGAATTAAAGGAACTATTTCTTATTACCCACAAGAATTCGTAACGTTAAAGCAAGCTCTAGACGGTAACAATTACGTAAAAGTTAACGGCGGTTTTAAACACTACTTCAAGAAGGAAGAGTTAGAAAAACTATCTAAAAATCTCCCCCTTTACTTATGGGATTTAGTTAAGATCCCTTTTGTAATTGTTAAAACTCTAAATCCAGGTGAGTATGTTTTAAATGGTTCAGAGTGGGAAAATAAGGCAATTTCTGCGTTATTGAAGAAAGATATAAAAAGTTATATGACAATAGGTGATGTAGAAAAGATTATAAAAGAATATAAGTCTCTCGTGTTTATTACATTAAGTCCATTAGGCTCTCTTAGTAGTGGTGATGAAAACGATGAGTACTATTAACGAGATAGAAAGAGTTTTGTTAAGGGGGTATTATGATTATTCTATCATTCACTATCCAGAAAAAAACAAATCTATAGATATAATTGCAAGAAAGAAGAGCGATAGTGCAGATAACTCGCGTTCATTTATATTAAAAGTAACTTCCAGCAAATACGTCCATAACAGCAAACTAGTAAAAGACTTAAAGAAAATGGCTACGTTAAGTGGCGCATTACCTATCTTAATAGACGATCAGGTAGACGAGGAAGTTATAAATGATAGGGATAAGGTGCTGGTAATGAGCTCCACTACGTTTGAGAAAGTAGTTAGCGGTGAGAAAATATTCTTGCTAAAAACCAGAGGGGGTATTTTCGTAAAGATAAACTCTAAAGAACTTAGAAAGATAAGAGAAGAAAAAGGTATGAGCTTGGGTGAATTAGCAGAGAAGCTGGGAGTATCTAGGATTTCGATTTATGATTATGAAAAAGAGGACTCCTACGTATCAATTGACGTAGCCGAAAAACTAGTAGATATGTTCGGAGAGAGAATATTAGGGGACATAATAAGTGATTTTAAGACAGAAGATGTAAAAGTTGATGACAAGGATTTGGATGTAGGGAATGATAGAGATGTAACAAGCTTATTAGTTAAAAAGTTAGTGGGAAACGGATATAAGATAGTCAGGTTTAATTTTACTACTGTAGACCTTGCGGCTTCCAGAGATAATAAAAAGATGTTCTTCTGTATTGAAGCAGAAAACGTTTCAACTTCTCTAAAGAAATTTAATGAGGCAAGTAAGTTAGTTTCTAAAGTTAACGGTGAACTAGTGGTCATTGCCAAAACATCTAAGACGCTCAAGGCTTATGAAAAAGAGAGTTTCAATGCATACACTGTAGAAGATATAGATAAGATCGAAAATGAAATTAACTAAAATACGGGAAGGAAAAGCTGAAATTCTAGTCCCAGATCCTAAAGAATATGAAAAAGAAGGTAAGTTCGATCCTAGTTGGGCTCCGGTTTTCTACAACCCAAGAATGGAATTAAATAGAGACATAAGTGTGCTATTTTTGAATATAATTAGACCTAGACGCATAGTAGATGCATTGTCAGCAACTGGAATAAGAGGAATAAGGTACTTTAAAGAGGTAGAAGGCGTCGAAGAAGTGATATTTAATGATTTAAGTAAAGAAGCTGTTGAATTAATAAATGAAAATATAAAGATCAATAACATTAAAGGTAAGGTATTTAATAAAGATGCAAACTCCTTACTTTATGAAGTTAAAGCTGACTTCGTAGACATTGATCCCTTTGGAACACCTGCACCTTTCCTACTAGCATCTTTCCACTCAGTTATAAGAGGGGGCTATGTCGGGATTACTGCGACTGATCTATCAGCTCTAGTTTGTTCCTCTAAATCCTCAGCTAGAAGAAAATACGATATTATTTGTGATAGACTAAGTTTTTCGAAAGAGGTAGGAATAAGGGGGCTAATAGGAAAAGCGATAAGGGAAGCTGCAGTAGTAGAGAAAGCTGCAATACCAGTATTCTCCTTCTATCATGACTACTATTATAGGGTATTTTTTAAGGTAGAAGGTGGTGCTAAAAAGGCAGACAGTTTACTTTCTAGACTAGTTTACTATTATGAATGTCCAAAGTGTGGTTATAGAGATAAGTCAGTTTATTATCAACATGCCACATGCCCCAAATGTGGGGCATCAATGAAAGCTTACGGCCCTGCTTGGGATGGGGAAATTTACGATAAAAATATGATCAACAAGATTAAAGAGGGGTTAGTTCACTTTAATTATCTATCTACATTTAGTACTATATCTAGGTTAATCTCGATAATTTCAGTCGAAGCAGAATACAAAGAACCTTATTATAAACTTGATTTTATTTCGCCAAGATTGAAAAGAAACGTACCACCTAAAGATAAAGTCATAAAATGTTTAAAAGAAGCTTCAGCTACTCACTTTGATACTGTAGGAATAAAAACCAGTAAAAACTTTGAAGAAGTTGTAGAGTGTATTAAGGTTAACTAGCTCCTTTTATGTTCATTAGTATAAACTTAGATAAGTAGGTACAAGTTGTGGGTGAGACCACACTTCCATTTCCACATTTAGTCAAATTCTTGCACGTAAAACAAGGTATCTCAATTATATTGTCTAAGTTAACCGTTATGAGCGTCGGCTCCTCATTAATAAAATACTTAACAACTGTCTTGCCATTTTCTTTAACTGAGTTCTTCCTTATAACTTTCTTGTTCATTAACTTACGTATGGCGAGATTAGCTGTCCTACTATCAAGTCCGAGTTCCTTAATGAGTTCTTTTAAGGGAATTCCTTTTTCGCCCGCCTCCTTTATCTTTTGATAAATAAGATCCTCATATGATGAAGAACTTGACTCCATTCTAAAATCACCGAATTATCAGTAAATATATATATATACTTTAAGGCTTATTTATTTTTCCCTCTCATAATTTTACTTCTATGTCGAAGTTGCTGATTATTTCTTTGTATCTATTTCTTATAGTTACTTCTGTAATATTTAGTGCTTCGGCCACCTCTTTTTGAGTTCGCTTTACATCCATCAATGTACTTATTAAGTACACACTGGCAGCCGCAAGTGCAGTATAACCCTTTCCACTCGTAAGTCCGTTTTTATGCATTAAATCGACTAGTTCTGATGCTTTAGTAGAGACGTAAGGAGGTAAGTTTAACTTTTCAATTATTTTCGGTATATATTCAGTAGGTTTGATAGTAGGCTTAAAACCTTGAACGCTTTTAGCCACGCTTTGAATTCTCTCTAGAGCTTTCCACAAATCGGACGAGGAGACATTGTATAAACTTTTTATCTCTTGCAATGACTTGGGAATCTTGTTAACTTGGCAAGAATAGTATAGGATTCCAGCAATTAGAGTATACATATCGATTCTCTTAGCTTTTCCTTCTTCTATTATCCTTCTTGTCAGTAACGCTGCAGTTTCCTTTACATGATCAGGTAAGTTTAGTTTAGAGGCTTCGCTATTTAATACCGACAAGTAAGTTACTAACTTTCTCTCCTTAGCAGGTACTCTTAATTTGTTTTGCATCAGTCTCAATCTATGTATCTTAGCCTTGTCCTTGACTCTGGAATATCCGATTTTTGTTGTTATGCCAAAATCGTGTACCTTAGCCGTTATCGGAGACCCTGTTCTCTCCCTTTCCATACGATCTTCAGTCGTGTACGCTCTCCACTCTGGTCCCTGATCTATTATCATATCGTCTATGACGAACCCGCAACTGGTACATACATGAATTCCTCTCTCGGGATCAAAAGTTATCGAATCAGAAGAACCGCAATTAGGACACTTGGTCATTTTCTTCTACCTCCTTTCTTTCTTTCTATAATCTCAATGAACAATTTCTCGGTAGGCTTCTCGTTAGTAAGAGGTTCAGCTAAAATGAATGGTCTATTTACATTACCTATAATGTCTAAAACTTTTGCTATCCTTTTTCCACTTTCTGTAACTATAATCTTTCCTATGTAGTTATACTTAGAGTAGTCAATCTCTCTTTTTCCTTCAATTAGCCATTTATTACCTAGACTGTTTTTATAGAAATTTCCAGTTTCAAGAAGTCTAATTTTTGTCATAGGATCCACATCTCATTTTGTATATTAGATAGTATTTATAATAATACCAGCATAAGAGAACGTAAAATGGCGTTCTGCTTGGGATTTAGATTATGGGTTAAATACTTTATTAACCTACGGCTACTTATAAATAAAAATAAATCTTCATACATTAAAGTGATAAGTGAATGTCAACAGCTGAATCCTCAGAGGACGAGATTCAACAAAAGCTCTCACTAGCATATGAGCAGATAAGAAAGTTAAAAGAGAAGAAGGAAAAGTTAATCGAAGAAGTTAAGAAACTAAAAGAAAAAAGAAGGGAAAAAGTAGAAAAAATAAGATCTATAAGAGAACAGCTCATGCAAGTTAGGGAGGAGTTAAAGTCCAAGGTCGAGGAAATAAGACAGCTAAAAGCGCAGAAGCAAAACTTAGTTCAAGTAATCAGCGAGATAAGAAAGGAGTTTGAACAGCTTAAGAATGCAGAGAAAGTAAAAGAGAAGTTAGATCCGGTTCAGATAATGAAAAAAATTGAACAGCTTGAGTGGAAGTTACAAACATCTACTCTTTCACTTGAAGAAGAAAAGAGAATTATTCTTAAAATAGCAGAACTCGAAAGGAAGTTACAGACTGCTAAGAAACTAGCTTCTTTAAAGGAAAAGAACGTAGAAAGTAAAGCAGAATTGTTAGCTAAGAGAGTGGAACTATCTAATATAAGGCAAAAAATGTTAGAATTAGGTAACCAAGTTGCTGAGAAAAGAAAACTTCTACAACAACTGAAAGCGGAGAGAGACAAGCTCAAAAAAGAATTAGAGGACATAAATAATCAGATAAAAACAATAAGTGATCAGATTATAATTATTAAGACAGATATAGAAAATAAATCAAAAGAAATTCAACAGCTCAAAGATGAGTTAAAGAAGATCAAGGAAAGTATAAAGAATGCTAAGAATGTGACAGAGATATACCAAAATCAGATAAAGGCTAATCCAGTGAATAAGGAGATGATTGAGAGCAAAAGGAAAGAGATCGAAGAGAAATTGAAGACTAACAAGAGGCTTTCGTTTGATGAACTTTTAATACTATACTACAACCAAAATGATGATAATGGAGAAGATTCTGGTAATATACATTGATATTGACGATGATTTAGGCAAGATTGGAATCAAGACACCAGTTATAGGAGAGTCAGAAGTATCTCAAGCGATTAGGATCGCCGAGGAGAAAATTCCCACCGACTCAGATCTAAACACTATGATAGTGGCTTATAATATATTCAAGAAAATGCGCAATGAAGGGCAAAACGTAGATATCGCATTTATTTCAGGTAGTGAAGGCAGTTCATTGGAAAGTCAGTTACAATTTTCAAAAAAACTGGATGATGTAATAAAAAAAGTAAATCCATCTAAGGCTATAGTAGTATATGATAGTCCTGAAGACGCAAAAGCTATCCCAATAATTCAATCGAGGCTTCCCATCGCAGGTATAGAGAGAGTTTTGGTAGAGCAGTATAGGGGAGTTGAAGAGACTTATGCTCTACTTGGGAGGTATATAAAGAGAGCCTTATCAGAACCCAGATTTTCACGGATTTTTTTAGGAGTACCAGGAATCATTTTGTTTATATTAGGTCTCTTTTCCCTGCTTAATTTAACAGCTTATGCCGGTCCTATAATCATGATGGTTATAGCAACAGCACTCATAATTAGAGGTTTGGGAATAGATGATTTAATAGAAAGTTGGTGGGAAAACTCTACTATTATGGTTATAGTATCAATTATTGCATTAATTTCTCTTATCGCCGGTATAGTAAACGGTTATTTTGTTTTTATCAGCTTGAAAACTTATGATGCACTCACGGAATTTCAGGTTCTATTAAGTATACTTCCCTATGTTGTTTTTGCTTCTGTAGTTCTATTCGGAGGTAAGGCTGTTAACAAAATAATAGCTAAAGATATAAAAGTGTGGCATGATATTTTTAGGATCTTTTCGACAGTCATAATATATTACATTATAGTGGTAGTGGCTAAAAACCTAGAACAGAATTCAACAGAAGTAGGTTTACAAACTATTTATTCCTTATCTATAACCACACTCGTTTTAATCTCTGTGTATATACTTATGAATATAATAGAAAAATATAAGTTCAACTCTACTTCTGCTCCTTCTTAGTTTCAGTTTTTTCTTCTGTTTTTATCCCTAATTTATCCCTAATTTCGACGGGTAGATCTTCTACTTTTATTACTTTAGCTTTTCTAGGAAGCTTCTTTACAAGTCTGTTTAAAATGAGATATGCGTCTGGCGGATTAGACTCTTCAAGTCTAGACTTGAAGACACGGATCTTTACAAAATGATCCGGACTTATTTGAACATATTGATATTTCTGATGTTTTAATGCCATGTTTCTCACCTATTCAACACTTTCTTAAAACTCTAACTCTTCTTCCTCTACTGGTCTTATACAGTCTAATTCGGCAAGCCTGTCGAAAATTCTTTTTACAGCCTTATGTACCTCGTCTTCTCTTTTTGCTCCAGTAATTACCATTTTTCCGCTACTGAATATGAGTAAAACTACTCTAGGCTCGTCCATTCTATATATTAAACCTGGGAACTGTTCAGGCTCGTACATGTTATTTTCAAGGAGAAATGCTGCCTTATCCAAATTAACTATTACATGAAGGTTAGCTGATGCAACTATATTTTGAATTTGTATCTTAGGTTTTCCGGTAAGTTGCATTCCGTATTTTTTAAGCGTCTTTATAATTCTCTTTACTGCCTTGATCAATTCATCAGTACTTTTAGCTCCGGTTACTACCATTTTACCTGACTTGAAAATTAATGAAGTAACCTTGGGAGATTCAAGTCTGAAAATTAAACCTGGAAACTGATCAGGGTCATATTCAACGTTTGGAACGCTTCTCTCCATTGCGTAAAGGTCTAACGACTGTTCAAGGGTTACAGTAGCTACTATATTCTCGATATTAACTACTGCCTTATAGGGTATTTCTGATATTTAGACCACCTAAAAATAGTTTATAAAGACATTTATAAATAACTTGTTTTTTAAAGGATGAGGTCTTTTAAAAGACTGAGTTCAGGGAACTCCATTATTCCTTGTCCTTCTATAATCCCGTAAGGTTTAGCCTTTTCTAGTACTCCGTTTTTTCTCATTAAAGGTGACATATAATTCGTGTGAATTAACGAGATGTCGTTACCAGACTGATAAGTTCCGGTTGCAGGTAATACAATGGCTGTTGCTCCTTCATTCAGTGGTACCTTTAAGAAACACTGAATTTTATGTGCAAATCCCAGCTTATCCCTTATGCTCAATCTTGGATGTTCATGACCTATTATATAAATACGACCCTTCTCTATTGATATCTCTTTATGACCGTGAAAGATGATTATTTTATCATAAACAATTTCATCTAGAAGTTCTACATTATCAAATTTCTCTAGAAGTGAGGAAAGGTAATTGTCATGATTACCCCTTATAACTTTTAACTCCACTCCTTCCTCTTTAAGCGTTGTAAGTATTTCTGTAAGTTCAGCCCTCTCTTGCTTGCTTAATTTACTAAATGAATGTTTAAAATCACCGTTCACGACTAACTTATTAGTTTTAAAGACTTTAAGAGCTCTCTTGTATACTGTTAGGAATCTTTTCTTCTGAATTTTAGGTATAAAAATTCCCTTGGAAGCCATGTCCTCCTCATAACCTATATGAACGTCAGATAAAACTACGGCGTTCAGTGGTTTTACGTAAACTACAGGTAAGTCTTCAGCAATAAAAATCTCAGAAGCTAAATTCATCATATCCTTACTTATGAGTGTAATACTAAATCTTAAATCTAATAAATCTCTCTTTCATAAGTGTCACTGTTAAAGCTAATCGGCCTAGGCTTGTCCAGTAAGTTCCTGACTAAAAAGGCTATAGAAGAGTTATCCTCTTCAGATATAATATATTTAGACTCCTATACATCCTTATCGTGTGACATTGATGAAGAGTTAATCTCGAGTCTAACGGGGAATAATGTTCATGTATTTACAGCGAATCGTTCACTATTGGAGAATAATTTCAAGACAATTCTCCAATATCTAGATGAAGGAAAAAACGTTGCCATCGCTACCATAGGTGATCCTATGATAGCAACTACCCATATTAGTCTAATAACAGAGGCTAAGAATAGAGGTCACGAATTTCTAATTGTTCCGGGTGTTTCGGTTCACTGTTACATGATCTCGAAAAGCATGTTATCCTCTTATCGTTTCGGAAAGTCCGTAACTATAGTTTACCCTTTTGGTGATAAGATAGATACGACACCCTATTATGTCCTTAAGGAAAATCAAGAGCGTAAGCTTCATACTGTTTTTTACTTAGATATAAGAGACGATAAACCAATGAGTGCAATAGAAGCTGTGTCATTATTACTTAAAATGGAAGAAATGGAGAAAATGAGAGTTATTTCACGAGACGATGTGATAATTGTGGGACAAAGATTGGGCTGTCAAGACGAAGAAGTCGTAGCAATGAAACTTAGCGATGTGGTTAATTATCAGTTTAAGCCCCAACCACATATAATAGTTTATCCCTCTAAGTCCCTACACTTCATGGAAAGCGAGGGGTTAAAATGTTTGATGAAGAGGTAAAAAATAGGGCTGAAAAGTATATTAGAGGAATGGAGGAAAGACTTAAGAAAGTTCCATCATTCTTTATAGAAAAATATAGAAAGATTTATGATTTAGCACGACAATATACGCAGGATGCCAAATACTATCTGGAAAAGGGAGACTATATAACTGCTCTAGTAGATATAGTCTATGCCGAAGGTCTGCTAGATTCTATTGCTTTCAACGAGAATATAAATTTAGAACTACAAATACCGAAGAAAGTATTCGTAGCAGGAACGTTTGACATTATTCATCCTGGACACATAGAACTACTTAAAGAGGCGTCTAAATACGGGTTAGTACATGTAGCTGTAGCTAGGGACAAAAATTCGGAAAAAATAAAGGGAAGAAGACCCATAAATGACGAAAATCATAGATTAGAGGTAATAAGAAGCATAAGATATGTTTACGAAGCCTTCCTAGGCGACGAAAACGACTTCCTAAAGAGTGTGGAACGAGTGCGTCCTGACGTGTTATTCCTAGGACCAGATCAGAAAGTCGATGAAAGTAAATTAATTGATGAGCTTAAAAAAAGAGGTTTAGAAAACGTTCAAATTATGCGATTACCTCAAAGGATATCCACGTATGAACATTCGAGTACATCTTCTATAATTCAAGAGATAGTAAAAAGGTATTGTAATAAAAAAGATGATAATAAAAAGGAATAGAAACATGCATTCTTATATTTATTTTTCAAGTGCTAACGTTTAACAAATAAACTCCATTTGGAATAGCTATGTACAAAGGTGCATTATTAAATAATACGTTTTTAATAAACTTCACAGAGCCTATATAATGCCATTTATTAATTACTCCATTTGTGTGTAGATACGTGCCATACTCTACGTAGTAGTATACTGTTAAATTAGATGGGTTTATATCAACTTGGAAAAATGCTATGTAGAAAAGGAACGGGTCTGGTACGAATGTTACACCATACCAATTGTAATCGTAACTTATAGTACCGTAATATGAATAGCTTGAACCCGTAATACTCGGTACGAGATTATTTAAACCTTCCGCTACACCTATTGCATAATATATATATCCGTCACTATAATGATTTTTAGTTTCATTATAAACCGGAAGATATAAGCCACCTAAACAGTAACTAGAATCGGTTGGGGCAATTGGGTTTAAGGTCAACTGCTCATTTATATTTGGTTTTTTGAACGTCAAATTTATCCATTGGTATTGACCGGATGGGACAATCTTCAAAATTGTGTTTGTAATCTCATATGGATAAGTAATATTACCTATCGGTACACAATTATTATCGAGTAATACCAGAGTGAGGTTTAAAGGTATTAAAGCAAGGGGATCTGGTGTGCTTATACCTCTTAGATAATCCCAATCTGGACTTTCAACCTCAGTTATTGGGAAGTTCCCTTGATACGGAATTCCAGCCATACTAACCAGTTGCTGTAAAGAGTATAATTTGTTACTTGTATCGGAATATATTCCTAAAGACGTTACGTTATACCAAGTGCCCTTATTTGTAATAATAATAGCCCATGGATATTCCCCTAATAAGGAGTTTATAGAAACTGGTATACTGATTTTCTCATGTAGTGGTTTTAACTCGTTCGGATATATTATGTAACATATGTATTGTTGTGAGGGAGAAGTTATATAATAATTTCCATTAATTTCTATTATAGAAAGAGGAGAGTTCTGTGAATAATAATTTAATCTCTTTATCAGATTTTGAGATGATGAACCTAGCTGTTGCTCTACGGATAAAACTACTAATAATGACATTATTATTATTTGCACTAGTATTACAGCACCTAATATACTTGAGATTCCTCTCTTACTTCTCATGAAGTAACTGAAAAATTAAAAATGAGCAGGGTAGGTTGAAAGTTAAAAATAAAATCTTTTCATCCGCGTATTGCTTCGCGAATTCGTAAGAAGGTGTTAAAAAGTTTACAACTTCTTGAGGACTAAAGATGTAAGAGTAGACCTAACTCCCTTAACGGATCTTATACTTTCAATTATTTGATTTAACTCATTAGTATCTTTAGCCTCAACCTTCACTATTATATCATAATCTCCAGATATCTCCATTACCTCTTTAACTCCTTGTACTACCGATAAGCGCCTAGTTACAGCAGTTGTGTAAACATTCGAGTCACATTTTACGGATACGATAGCCTGAATGTTTTCAGGAGGTCTCGGTTTTAGTATTCTCCCGGTAACATTCTCAGCAAGCTCCAGTAGATCTACGTCACGATAGAATCTTGCACTAGGGTTTGCTTTTATTTTAGCTAAAACTTGATCTAATTCACTATCAGATAGCTTGACACCTAACTTTTCGAATCTGTCTTTAAGGGCATGTTTTCCAGTATATTTGTCTATTACATAATCTCTATTTCTTCCGAAAGTTTGGGGTGGCATAAATTCATAGGTTGACGGGTCGTTAAGAATTCCGGCAACGTGAATTCCCGCTTTATGCACAAACGCGTAATCACCGGTAATCGGGAAGTTCGGAGGCATCGGAATCCCGCTATATTTCTCAACAAGACTGGCTACCTCAGGTAGTTTTTCTAGTTTAACGACCTCTACACCGAAATGATATTTCAATGCGGCAACTACTACTTGAAGAGGAACAATTCCTACCCTCTCTCCCAGTCCGTTTACGGTTGCATGAATAATAGTAGCCCCTCCTTCTACCGCAGCCAAAGCGTTTGCTACAGCCATTCCCAGATCATTATGTGCATGTATATCAAACTCTACGTCTGGGAATCTAGAAGTTAGATCCTTAAATAACTCTCTAGTTTTCGAAGGGTACAAAACTCCTACAGTATCTGCAATACTTATACGATCAGCACCTGCGTCTTTGGCAGTCTTTATTACTTCAAGAAGATATTGGTAATCTGCTCGTGTAGCGTCTTCAGCAGTAAATCTGACCTTAACTCCGTGGCTTTTAGCGTAACTCACGGTCTCTGAAATTATCTTCAGTGCTTCTTCCTTGGTGACATGGTGCTTTGCCTTTAAATGAATATCGCTTATACCATAGAAAATTGCAATTCTATCTACTTCTAATTCAGCTGCCACCTCAATATCCCTTTTGACTGCTCTGCTGTGCCCTAGTATTTCTGAAGTAATTACGCCTTCCTTCTTCATTTTGACTATTCTTTTTATACCCTCGTAAATGTCAGCAGACACTGCAGGGTGCCCTGCTTCTATCATTGTAACGCCTATATCAGATAACGCTTTAGCTATTTCAACTCTCTGTTCTACGGTAAATACTACTCCAGGTGTTTGTTCTCCTTCTCTAAGTGTTGAATCAAGGATTCCTACTTTCATTTGTAATGTCTATGACAGTAATGTGGTTATAAATAAAATGGTAAAGAGTGGTTTCAAAACCGTACTATTTAAGAGAGTTTATTACGAGTTGTGAAATGTTCTCAAATCCAATTCTCTTTGAATATTTTTCCAAAACTTTTGAGAGTAATTCATAAAATTCTCTATTTTGCCTTATAACATCAAGGTGATTAGTATACACAAAAATTATAGATGAAGTCAGATTCTCACTGTGCACATAATCTTGTTCGATCTCCTCTAGTATTGATATAACAGTTTGTAAATCTATTTTATTCTTGTATTGTCTAATTAATTTAAACTCCTCCTCATCCATTATTGACATATTTTACACCGGAAGGACTAAACTTCCTATACTTATATTCCCTGATATAATATCTAAAAGCTTGTCTAAGTTTTTGAAATTAACAACCAGTACTTTTATTTTCGATCTTTCTATAATTTTAATCGCTAATGGGTCTAAAAGCTCATAAGTTCCTGCATTAACTGACTGCGTTAACTCTAAGATTTTTTTCAGCTCAATAGTGCTAAGTCGAGGTAATAATCTAGCTTCGGAGAACTTTTTAGGGTCTTTATCATAAACTCCGTCTACGTTAGTGGCTAGAACTAAAAGATCACTATTGGTAGCTTCACTAACCAGAGACGCTACGGTCGCAGTAGATTGACCAGGCTGAAAACCTCCAGTAACTACAACCTTACCGTAACTCCATTTTTCAATAAACTCCTCTAGACTTTCGGGAACCTTGGAATAAGCAAGGTCTCCCAGATAGAAAGCTACCAGGTAGGCGTTAAGGCGTGACGCCCAAATACCTAGAAGATCTAAGTGAGCTTCTTTGATACCAGCTTTTCTTCCCAAGTTTATGTATTTTCTCGCGGTACCTCCTCCTCCAGTCACAATAGCTACTCTATGTCCAGAATTTAGTAGAGAGAGTACGGATTTTTTTATAATTTCCAAATTAGTCGGATTTTCGTCATCAAAAAATTTCCCGCTTATCTTCAATGTCACTATCATTTGAGGAATAAATCATTTGAGGTAAAATTAAAGCTCAACTGTATGATCGTACAAACAAAAGAACAAGTAAAAACAAGTTTTAGCTTAAGCATATAAAAATCGCGTTAAACTGGATAATCATCTGGAAGTTTATGTCTGAAGTACTTTCCAGTCTCGGGGTCTTTGAATAACCCTATCTTTACACCTTTCCTTCCTTTAGGAGCTAATACCCATGTTTTCTCCGGTGCAAGCTCCATCTCTTTACCTCCTGGAGTTTTTACTTTTACTTTTTTATCAGCCATATCAATCATTACTATACTATTTTAGACAACTTTAAAAACCTTTTTACAACTCATGTAAAGGATAATACCAATAGTAAGCTAAAGATAACTTGAAGGACTTCCTTAAATTATATTGCATCACTAGTTCCCCCATCAATTTGTATTACAGACCCCGTTATATATGAAGAGAACTCCGAAAGAAGGTAAGTTATTAATGATCCCAATTCTTTTTCCACGTCCCCAGTTCTCTTTAACGGCGAGCGAGAGATTACCTCTTTCTGCCAGAGCTCATCAAAACTTATTCCCAATTTTTCAGCTAATCTCCTTAAGCTCCTCTTAGCTCCCTCAGTCTCAAAACTTCCCATAAGGATCACGTTAGCTGTTACGTTAAATTGACCGTAATCTTTAGAGACTACTTTAACCAATTGTATCAATGGGGAACGGGAAACATCAGCTAACACGAATATACTCTGAGGTTGTTTCACAGTCCATGAGGATAAATATATCAATCTACCACTTCTCTTCCTTACCATATACGGTAGCAGTGATTTAGTTAACTTTATAGCACTAAGCAGATAAAGATTTACAGAATAAAACCAATCCTCCATGGTAGTTTCAGCGAAAGTAGAGGGCTCTGAAGGAGGATTCCCCGTGTTGTAAATTAGAGCATCAATATCATTCCCTAACTTCTCTAACGCAAAGTTAACTAGGTCATCCAAACTATCGAGCTTACTGAGATCAGACTGGAAACCATATACCTCAGGGTTATACTTTTTTAAACTTTCAACGGCTTTATTCAATTTTTCTTTGTTTCTAGAGGTCAAAACCAGTCTACAACCTTCTCTAGCTAACTTCTTTGCTATCCCGAAACCGATACCTTCACTTGAAGCGGTAATAAGTACTTTTTTACCGTTTATATTCACGTTCACGTTTATCCTATTTTATCCTTGTAAAGGATTGTATATAACGTATTCACCTTACCTGAAGTGGTTACTAAATCTATGCCTAGTATAACCATGCCTCTATTCTCAAGTTCGTTTATTTTTGCCTTTAGCTCCTCTGGTTCTTTCACCGTTAAAAACAAGTCATAAACTCCTTGGTAAATGTTCATACCTCCTTCAACCGGTTTTTCTGAGTAGACGGTAATCCTATAAGTTCTGTTAGTAGGTTTTAGGGTGAATATTGTTGAAAGCTCCCTACCCTGAACCTTTCCGTAAGGTTTAAAATAGTACCCTGCTACGTCCTTAACTTCTCCCTCAACTATCAAAGGATACTCTTCTAAAATTCTATACTCAGATGGCTCCGAAAACGGTACGTATAACTTAGTGTTAGTGAGAGAACTCTCCAAGGATATTCCATCTTTAGCATACCAGCTAGATATAGGTACATTTCTCGATAGCCGGTTATAGAAAACTAATGTCTTATAGCTCTTCTTTACCTCTAAGACCGCATCGTACTCGATGTCGTAAATCAGTTCGACCTCTGCATCTTCAAAAGCAGGCGTAAAGCCCTTCTCAGCTATCCTCTTTCCTACATCTCTCTTAATCTCGTTCTTAATACTCTCATAATAGGTCAAGTCGTTACTAACTATGAAATCCTCTTCCAACCTCTTCAAATAAGTAGGTAAGTTGACACCTAGAACGAAAGTCTTATAACCTTTCTCCTTGAGGATTTGTAACGCGTTTCTCTCGAATTTATCCTTAATCTCTTCTATTTTGTCTCCACAAATGTAACAGCTTCTTTTTTGGAACCCCTCATTATAATAGAGGGAAAATAGAGGCGAAGCAAGCTCTCCAATGTTGAAGAATACCTCCTTTAGCTCTGTAAGGTCTTGAATCTCATGATCTTTAATCATCTTATCGATCTCCATCAAAAGTGCCAACTTCATTGCCTTACCTCTCTCATTGTTGGTATGTCCATAACTCAATCTGGCAAAGCATCTGCCTAAACAACTGTTACAAAGAGGATATTTAGAAAGAAGAGTAAAAGCCTTATTTAATATCTCTCCCTTCAAAAAGCTTTGCAAGACCTTTCTTCCTCCTCATCATTTTTAATAAGTTGTTTGTCATTTCATATTGTTTAAGGAGCTCCTTTACCTCCTCGGGCGTAGTTCCAGACCCCTTTGCGATCCTCTTTATTCTAGACTTGTCTATTATGTCAGGGTTATCGAGTTCTTTGTAAGTCATTGAATTCATGATATTCATGAATTTTCTTATCTTCTCCTCTCCTAACTTAAGTTGTTCTTCTGGTATTTGTGATAAAATATTGTAACCAGGGATCATCTGGAGAATCTTATTGAGGGGACCCATCTTTCTCATCGCATTCAACTGTTTATAAACATCCCTTAAAGTGAGTTTAGTCTTACCCGTTAACACTTCCTCCATTTTCTTCTCTATCTCCTCATATTCCTCTATTCCTTTGATCTTCTCTATTATAGCCTCAATATCACCCATTCCTAATATGCGTGAGACAAACCTTCTAGGATTAAACACTTCAAGCTCATCGAGCTTTTCGCCAGTGCCTATGAACTTAATAGTAGCCCCTGTAGCGGCTACAGCAGAGAGTGCTCCTCCTCCTTTAGCAGTACCGTCCATTTTAGTGATTATGATAGAGCCTATAGGACTCGCGGTGTGGAACTTAGAAGCTAGATCGTAAGCCTTTTGTCCGATAGAAGCATCTATCACCAAGATTACTTCGTCCGGTTTTATACTCTGATAAATGTTCTTCATTTCTTCCAACAGTTTAACCTCTTCCCCGTAACCATGTCTTCCTGCAGTGTCTACTATGACGACGTCGTATTTTTCCTTTAGGAACTTTTCTACACCGTTCTTAGCTATTTGTATAGCGTCCTTATTCCCAGGCTCACCATATATAGGTACACCTATTTGGTTTCCTATTTGTAGAAGTTGTTCATAAGCAGCAGGTCTATATATATCTGCAGCCACTAATCCTACTTTATACCCTTTTTTCTTGTAGAATAATGCCAATTTTCCTGAAGTAGTGGTTTTACCGCTTCCTTGTACACCTACAAGCATTATCACGTAAGGAAGTTTCTTAGGCATTACATTAGGTTCTTTATCTCCCCCAAACAAGTTAGTTAGCTCTTGGTAAACTATTGAGATAAACCACTCTCTTCTCTCGATAGCAGATGGTGGCTTTTCATTTGCGAGCCTATTCTTAATTTTTGTAGTTAATTCATTAACCAGTTTAACATTTACATCAGCTTTTATGAGAGAAATCTGGAGGTCTTTTATGAAATCATTAACAGCCTTGTTATAATCAGAAGAACCTAAAAATTTCTTTACTGCATCTTTTAAATTATCAAGCAAGGTTACTTAACCCTTACAATCTTTTTTCTACCCATTACGTCCCAATACTCTATCTCGGCACCTGGCCTTATTTTATCCGCAAGTTCAGGTTCTTTAGGCCTCTCAATATCAAAAGTCTCGTAAGTTTCTAAGTCCATTATTTGAACAGTGTCACCTTTGTCTGCGAGTATCTGACCTACATGCTTCTCTATAATCGGAACTTCAACCTGCTGATCAACGGGAGCCATTATAGTCCTCTTTTGACCGGTGAAAATACCGATTGCCACGACGTTCGCCTTAGCACTACCGTGCTTACCGGTCTTTGCCTTAGTGATGTCTACAACTCTACAAGGTTCTCCATCTATAACTACGTAACTTCCAACCTTTAAATCGCCAACCGTGGTGTACTGAATGCTCACGATTACTCCCAATTATCCTAATTCACATTAGGTTTTAAACTCTTTTGTCATTGTCACGGAGTGTGGTCAACAATTTTGTTAATTTAATATAATTTTATTCAACAATCTTTTCTCGTTCTGTAAGAACTTGTTTTCGCGTAATACTATTTAAGGGTGAGCACGGGGTTTTTATCTTGGTG